>JAJYVN010000049.1 GCA_021791995.1 Bacillota bacterium | reverse complement strand
CAGGGAAGCGCTCGAGTATCGGAACCGCGACTTCCCCTGCGATGTGATCGGCCTCGAGCCAGGTTGGCAGAGTGCAGCCTACCCCTGCTCCTTCGAGTGGTCACGGGAGCGCTTCCCCGATCCACAGGCGTTCGTCAGATTTCTGCAGGCCGCCGGGTTCACGGTAAATCTGTGGGAACATCCCTGGGTTTCACGGAAGGCACCGATCCATGCGGCGCTCGCCCCACTCTCCGGGTCGCACACCGTCTGGGGCGGGCTGGCCCCGGACTGGAGCCTTCCCGGACCCCAAGCAATCATCGCGCAGCAACACATCCATGAGCACCTCAATCTCGGCATTGGGGGTTATAAGCTCGACGAGTGCGACGGAGGAGAGCTCAAGGGAGAAGGCTGGATGTTTCCAGCGCACGCCACGTTTCCTTCCGGGCAGGACGGGGAGCAGATGCGCCAGGTGTATGGGCTTCTCCTGCAGAAGCATACGGCAGAAATGTTCTGGCGAAGAAACCGGCGTACGTACGGGCTTGTGCGGGCCTCCGGCGCCTGGGCGGCCCCTCTCCCGTTCGCCCTCTACACCGACCTCTACGATCCGCGACAATATGTCCGTGCCATCTGTAACGCTGGATTCTCGGGCCTGCTCTTCACCGCCGAGGTACGCCATGCCACTACACCGCAGGAGTGGGTCCGCCGCACCCAGTTGGCGTGCCTCTCTGCCGTCGGCATGCTCGACGCGTGGGCATCCGGCACCAAGCCCTGGACCTTCCCGGAGGTCGAACCGGCCTTTCGCCAGGCGGTGGAACTGCGGATGCGGCTTCTGCCCTACCTCTACACGGCCTTTGCGCGCTACCACTTCGATGGCATTCCGCCACTCCGACCGATGGCCCTCGAGCCAAACGCTGGTGCCGCTCGCTTGGCCGATGATCAATACATGCTTGGTCCAGACCTCTTGGTGGCACCGCTCTTTGCGGGAGAGACCGAACGCACGGTCCAACTCCCGGCAGGATACTGGTACGCATTCGAGACCGGCGTCCGATACAGCGGTGACCATCCTGTGACGATTGCCGCGCCGGACCGTGCGATTCTCTTGGCCCGCGAGGGTGCGATCATCCCGCTCGGGCCACCCCTGCGCCGCTCCCCGCGCGCAGGGGACCACGTTCCGCTCGAGATCCGGCATTACGGCGCCACGCCAGGACACACCCGGCTCTACGATGACGATGGCGAGACCTTGGACTTTGAACGGGGTGCCTTTCGCTGGATTGATCTCGAGGTGGATGTGCGCGGTGAGGGCAGTCGCTTGGGACGGATCCAGCAAGGCCCTACCGTCGGCGGCCTGGTCTATGAACCGATCGAGTGGCACTTTTTAGGCTGAAGGGTGCTGGTTGGACCATGCGAAACCGAGAGAGGGGTCCGCACATTGCGGGCCCCCCTCTCGGTTTCAAGACGATTGTCTTCAAGCGCGGCGCAGCTTGCGGAACGTCAGAAACCCTCCGACTGCGGCCAAGGCACCACCCAGGATGATGGTGTTGGCGCCACCGGTCTTGGGCAGCGAAGTGGACTTGCTCGCTGTGGTCAAGTTGGTCGTCGAGGTCTTCGAGGTGCTGGAGGTTGTGGTAGTGGTGGTCGACGCCTTGGCAGTGGAACTCGCAGCTGTGCTGGATGTCTTGGTCGATGTGGTCGTGGTTGCTGCGGGTTCCAGCGTCGCCGCAAGGATATCCGCAACCTCAGTGTTTTGATTCGAGCCCGCAGCGGCGGGCGTACCGGTGTTCTCAATGCTGAAAGAGGTCAGCGTCTTGGATGAGTCTACGGATACCGACAGGGCATAGAGGCCGAGGTTCCCCGTCTGCAGCGTGGAGTCGCCAGGGACCCAACGGGCACCGATCGTGACCGCAAACGGCGGGGTATCCTTGTACCAGTCCGGGACCGAGAGTGTCTGGGTCGTCGTGCTCCCATCGCTGTATTTGAAGGTGATGGAAAGTGGAGCAGGACCATTGCCCGCAGCCGCCAGGAAATCCAATTCGCTGTAGTTGCCGGCTGTCACCGAGATGTTCGACTGGGATCCCCCAACCGCCAGCGAGAGCGAGTCGTTAGCACTGACCGACGGAAACGCGAACGACACCGAGTTCCCATCTGTTGCCGTTACCGTCACCGTACCGGTGGGTGCCTTCGAGGTGGGGAGGGCATCCCCCGCCAAATCGAAGTAGGGCGTGCAGTTGTCTGCCGTCGGGTTCGAGTCATACATTTTGCACGTGGATGGTTCCGTCGCGGGACCACTCGCGAAGACTTGCCGATTATAAGGTAAGGTCACCGTCACCTGGCTCGCGGCAAACGCGGGTACCGCCAACGCCATGGCCATGGAAACGGTCGCGACCGATGAGAGCACAGTGCCAATCGTCCGAAATCGCATCAACAAGAACCTCCCTCAGCTGAAAATCAGCCACGACGCGCCACGGTCGCGGCTCTTCGTAATACATACGAGCCAGGTGAGTCGATCCCTGCAGCAATCCAGCCCATCCTTTTGCATATAACACCTTAAACATCCAGGGGTTTCCGACACATCGAGAGATTCATTCCGAAGCTCCTCCCACACGACCGGGGGCCAGCTCCTCATACCTCCCGTCCGTCCCTCGGCGACAGCAGCCTTTCGCCCAGTAGAGCCATGCCACGGGCCGCCTCTTCGACGGTTCCCCCGCCCACGACCGGCAGTGTATCGATATACTCCACCGAGAATCCAGGCCGCACCCCTACGGCAGCCAGGCCAGACACGACGGCAGCGAAGTCCACCACACCCTTCCCTGGTGCCACCTGAATCGCATTGCCACCACCGAGCCCCGCGTCGCGCAGGTGCACCTGCTGAACGTAGGGCAAGACCACTTCCCAGCCCTTGCCCTGTGCGGGACCTGCCCAGTAGTGGCTGGGATCGAGCGTGAGACCGAGACCGGGAATTTGGCGGCAGATCGCAGCCGCCACCGTTGGATCCTCGGCCAGGGTTCCCATGTGTGTCTCGATCGCGAGATGCACGCCGTGCTCCTCGGCGATCGCCACGAACCGGCGCAGGCGCTCTGACTCCTCCACGGACATGCTTGGTCCGCGTGCAACAGAAATCGTGATGGTCCGAGCGCTGACCGCGTGGGCAATCGCGGCGAGAGCGTTCAACTGCGCCCCCTGATCGTCCGGACTACCGCGTAGACCGGCATTGAAGGCAATGGCGGAGAGCCCGGACGCGGAAAGCGCCGTTTGGAGCTCGGCGAGCACGGCTTCCCGGTCGACACGAGCCTGCACAGGACTGATGTGGGCCCATCCCTCAAGTGTCCCCACCTCCACCATCGAAAAGCCGAGGCGCCGCACCCCTTGCAAGGCCTCGTGCAGCGGCCTCCTACTGTAGATCAACGATGACCCCGCGCAGCGCACGCGATCCCCCCTACCCCAACAAGCGGACGGTCGTTCCCAGACGATACGCCTGGACAACCGCCTGTTCCACTCTCAATACGTCGAGACCGGCGGATCCATCGGTCGGAACGGGCTCCCCCGCCTGCAGCGCACGCACAAAGGCAGTGATTGAGGCACGGAAGGAGTCGCCGAGCGAAAAGCTTGATCCGTCTGCGTCCAGGCCAAAGCGCGTCGTCCCATCCAGGCTCCGCGGCCAGGCCTCCACCTGCCGTGGCCGAACGTCGCTCACCGGAAGGGAGCGAAGCGCCACCCGCATGCGTGTACCGATGACCTCCAGATCCAGCATCGTATCGCCCAGGTCGCGCAGGCGGCTGGCGGTCAGCACCACCGCCGCACCGGAGCGCATACGGAAAATGGTCGCAGCCGCAAGGGATGGCACATACAGAAAGGCGTCGGGACTGTGCCAGGCATAGTTGCGCTGGGATTGCAGATCGTTGATGGAGGCGCACACCTCAACCACTTGCCCGAAGAGAAACCGGATCAGGTCGATGCTGTGGTGATAGCAGAAGGCGTGTGCCGTGATGTTCACAAGCAGAACGTCACCGAAGCTTCCTCGATCGATCTCCTCCCAGAGCGTGTGAAAGACAGGGATATGCCGGTAGTTGTAATCAACACCGAGGACCCTACCGACCTCTTGTGCCGTTTCAACCATGCGCTCTGCCATTTCGACCGAATGCGCCATCGGCTTCTCGCAGAAAACATGGCAACCGGCACGAAGCGCCTGAATCGCCACCTCGACGTGCCCATACTCCGCGGTGCAGACCGAAACAAGCTCTGGTTTCTCGGCCGCCAACATGGCCGCCGTATCCCCGTAGGCTCGGGCCCCAGTTGCCTCCGCTTGCCGACGAGCGCGCCCGGTGTCCACATCGCAGACGCCCACCAGCGTAACATCCGCAAGCCCTTGATACGCTCGGATGTGCTGGGCGCCAGCCCCGCCACAACCCACCACCGCGACACGCATGGTCCATTCCCCCTCGCGCTCCATCGGTCGCCGCAGGCGCAATCCTCCACGCGGACCTGTCAGGGACTGCAGGACTGTGCGCCTGCAGAGACGGGACCCCAGGTGCTAGACCAGAGATATGGCTTCCCAGAGCTCCCTGCGCAGTACCAAGCATATCCCGGAATGTCCGTCACCAGGCGGACCCCCGTCGTTTGGTCTTCGCTGATGGCCTGCGCGCTCGACACGAGCTGCCCATAGAGGGCCGCGTTGCTCGAACTCAACGCGGAGAGGTTACCACATGGCGTGACACCAGCGTCCAGCACCGCTGCCGCATTCGGAATCACCGGTCCCCCGGAGCCAACGAGCGTCGCGTCATAGCTGACGGCATAAATCTCCTCCAGCGCAACAAGCGACGTGCAGCCGTTGGCTGTCGCCGCCGTCAGGGCCGTACCCGCACCGGTGGAAAGGGATGCCCCCGTACCGAGCCCACTGTGCAGTGCTCTGGCGGGAATCGCCCCACATGCGCCGAGGGTCAGGCTCACCAATCCCATCGCCACAATCCAGAATCGCATCCTCACGCCCACTGTCCCTCCGCCTCATGGCCTTCCAACGTCTCTGCCGATTCCGGCCCCTTCCGCAAAATCCTGCGCACAAGCATCGTTTGCGTCGATCTTTATGGCCGCTCCGCCGCCACCGCCCACGCGTATCCATCCAGCAACGTCGCCTGGCGGTCCTCCGCATCCCCCTGCACTGGCGGGGCAGCATCGGTGTGCACGGCGAGCGCACCGCTGTCGCCCACGGCTATAAACCCCTCTGGCACCTCGTGCCGCAGACGGTACGCCGGGTCGGTCGCAAGGGCACGCAAGTCCTCCACCGATCCCTGGAAGGCAACACGTCCCCCCGCCAGGACGATCACAGCCTCACAGTGCCGCTCCACCTCCTCCAGTCGTGTGGTCGTCACCACGGCCGCCGCGGGCCCTGCGTCACTCCGTAACAGAAGGGCCAGATCCGCCCAAAATGCGGCCCCCTGCTCAGGATCATGGCCTTCCGTCGGATGGTTCATGAGCACCAAGCGGCAGCGGCGGCGCCACGCTGCTTGAAGGACACGTCGCCAGGGTCGAGCCCCCGCCGAATCGTCCGGTGGCAGATGCGCCCACGGTTCGAGTGCAGGCGAGGCCGTTCCGAGCCTGCGCGATGGGCGGAATGGGGAGGATACAGCTTGCCGCACCTGCCGAGCGGACACCGGACGGCCGTCCAGCACCACGCGTCCCCTCTCCGCTCCTGCCACACCCGCCAGCACGCGCAACAGCGCACGCCCGCATTGCGCATCCGGTCCCACCACCGCCGTGCAACCAAGACCGATCGACACTGAGAACTCCCCAAGAACTGCCCTACTCCGCTCCCGCAGGCCTTTCCCCGACACGGTCAAAAGAGCACTTTGCTCGACCATATCCCGCCACGGAAAGACGGTGGTCCTCCATCCAACGCCTCTCCGTCGCTCCCTCCCTTTCCCTCACACTCCGTACGCGGCGCTGCACGGATGTCCGAGATGCATTCTTCACACCGGCAACTGTGTCTCCTCCCGCGCACAGAGCAACAGGAGCAGGTATCCATCCTCGACCGTCGGTTCCACGGCTTGTGCATCGACACCCGGCGGCAGTGTCCCCACCAGGCGGAGGACACCAGGATCCCGGGTCCCCTCGACCCGGTATGCTCCGGATCCGACTGCGCTCCGCACCTCCCACACCTGTCCCCGTGCGCATCCCGCCAGGTCTCCCATCGGAAAGGCGGCCAGAATCCGGCCACCGAACAGCACCACGCCATGACCGCCCAACGCCGCCGCATCCCCGAGGAGATTCGTAGCAATCACCACGCAGGTCGACCTTGCGACACAACGCAGAATAGCCTGCATCCGCGCTCGCTCCAGTGGATCAAGCCCTGCGGTCGGCTCGTCGAGCAAAAGCACCCGGGGCTTACGCACAAGTGCTCTGCCCAAGGCCGCGCGGCGACATGGACCGATCGTCAGATCACCCAGCCGGTTGTCCAGGCAGTGCCTAAGTGCCAGCAGATCGACAACCGCCGCAACCTGTTCCGCACCGACCGGGCCCGATCGCGTCGGACAACCCAGCCATTGGCGCACGGTCATCCGTTCGGGCAGTTGAAGCTGCGGGGTTAGATACCCCACATCAGCACGCATCCCCTGCGCCTCCCGCGCCACATCATGGTCAGCCACGACCACACGACCATGCACAGGAGGCAACTGACCAGCGAGGACCCGGAGGAGAGTGCTCTTCCCAGCCCCCCGTGGTCCCAAAAGCACATGCACACCGACCCCCGCCGTCCAATACAGCGCGTCCAGCACCGGAAGGCTCGACTTGCGGTAACGCACCGTCAGTGCAGTAATGCGAATGGCGGTCTGTTCGACTTCTTTCTCCATAGGTAAGGGCGGTTTCGACACAAAGGCAGCTCCTCCCCCGAGGTGCGTGCGATCCATGCAATTCGTGATACAATGAGCCACTTCGTGCGCAATCGCTCCACCCCACAAGGAGGATCCGCGTCTTTGGGCATGGGGATGGGCTTTGGTGGTGGTGGCAGCGGACGGATGGGCTGGTCCAGCCGCACCGAACTCCGCGAACTGGCCAAGGGAAGCCGCTTTGATTGGGCCATCCTGCGTCGGGCGCTCGGATCCTTCGCCGCATACAAGTGGCAGTCCATCGTCATCATTGTAAGCCTCTTTGCCACAGCGGGACTCGGCACGCTTCCCCCTCTCTTCACGCGATCCATCGTGAACGATGGCATCCTTGGACGCCACTTCGGGGTTGTCCTGCATCTCACATTCGCCGTGCTGGCGGTGGCCATCGTTTCAGGCCTTCTGAGCGTGTTACAAAACTACCTGAGCAGCGTAATCGGTCAGCGCGTCATGGCGGACTACCGCTACCGTCTCTTTGAACATCTGCATCGGCAGTCCCAGCGCTTCTTCGTGGAAGCCAAATCGGGAGAACTCGTCTCGCGCGTCATGAACGACGTCGGAGCGATCCAGACGGTGGCCACCTCCACCATCATGAGCGTCGTCTCCAACGTCCTGACCATTGGAACAACCCTCACCGTCATGTTCATCCTCGACTGGAAGCTCAGTCTTCTGTCGCTCGTCATCGTACCATTCTTTGTGGCGCCCACCCAAAAGGTCGGAAGCATCCGTCAGGACATGCAGCGCGACATCCAGCAATACATGGCCCGGATGACCACACAACTCGCTGAGACGCTTGGCATCAGCGGGAGCATGGCGGTCAAGGCCTTTGCGCGGGAGCGCTACGAGATGGAGCGTTTTTCAACCGTCAACAACCGACTGCGCGATCTCACCGTTCGCCAGAGCCTCGTGGGCCGCTGGTTCTTTATGTGGGTTGGACTCTTCAGCAGCATCGGCCCGGCATTGCTGTATGCATATGGGGGTTGGCTGTACATCCACCACCGGATCTCGCTCGGCACGATCATCGCATTTGTCGCCTACCTTGGCCGCCTGTACAGCCCCCTCAGCTCCCTGGCTCAGCTCCAGGTCACGGTCCTCACATCGGTCGCGCTCTTCCGGCGGATCTACAGCCTCCTCGACCACCCTCCCGAGATTCAGGACGGACCGTCGACGATCGACGCGGCCCGGGGAACCGTCACATTCGAGGACGTGTGGTTTTCTTATAACGACACGGGTGAACCCGCCTTGCGTGGCCTCAACATTGAAATTCCGGCGGGCAAGGTCACGGCCTTGGTCGGGCCGAGCGGCGCGGGCAAGACGACGATCTTGCACATGGTAGCACGGTTCTACGACCCAACGTCCGGAGTGGTGTGTATCGATGGTCACGACCTGCGCACACTCACCCTTGAATCGTTGCGGAACCAGATCGGTCTGGTGCCCCAGGAACCCTTCCTCTTCAACGACACTGTCCTTGCGAACCTGCTCTATGCACGCCTGGACGCAACGCGAGAAGAGGTCGAAGACGCTTGTCGTGCCGCACAGATCCATGAGCTCTTGGCAGGACTACCCGATGGCTACGAAACACTGGTGGGAGAGCGCGGCTACCGCATGTCGGGAGGGGAGAAACAGCGGCTGGCGATTGCACGCGTGCTGTTGCGTCATCCGCGCGTTGTGCTCCTCGACGAGGCCACCAGTTCCCTGGATACCCTGGCCGAGCGCCGCGTCCAGGAGGCACTGCAACGTCTTTTGCAAGGTCGGACCGCACTGGTCATTGCCCACCGCCTTTCGACCGTCCTATCCGCGCACCAGATTCTCGTCATCGACCACGGCCAAGTGGTCGCCCGCGGCACGCACTCCGAGCTCCTGGCCCAGGGCGGCCTCTATGCGCAACTGTACGCGGAACAGTTCGGCGGCGGGGAGGATCCCAGCCCCCCCGAACGGCGGAGGACACGGCAGGGAATGGACGAAACAGAGCGAACGGAGAACGCCTGACCGCATGGCCCTCCACTATGACACCATTCACCGGCCAATGGCGCGCGTGCGGCAGGATCGTGGTGGGATATACTCAGGAAGAATACAGAACAGGCGCTCGCCTCGGACCGGTCGGGGTACCATGAACGATCAAGCCCAACCGGAGTTCATACGCGGAGAGGATCGGCGGACCAGTGAAACAAGCGCACAGAGCACGCATCCTGCGATGGATCGGCGTCTTACGGAAGGAACCGGTGGCCGCCTATCTCTTCCCCGCATTGACTTTTTGCCTTGCGTTCGTCATCCGCCTGTACTGGGTCCGTCACGCGATCATCCCCCCCTATGGGGACGTTCCCAGCATTGAACGCTTTGCCAGCAACGTGGCATCGGGCCTGTACTACGGAAGCCATGGCGTCTACTGGCCACCCGCCTTTATCTTCATCGCCGGCTTCACCGAACGGTGGTTTGGCACTGGGACAGAGCTCCTCGCGGTACGAACGGTGAACGCCGTGATCAGCGCCATCGGCGTCGCAGCCCTGACCGACCTGGGGCGGAGGCTTCTGCGCTCGCCACTGATCGGTCTTTTGGCGGGCCTCCTCATGGCGATCTACATTCCCTCCGTCTACTACAGTGACCTCGTCCTGGATGTAACGATGACCGTCACCATGTTCATTGTGGCGAGCGATGCGATCGTGGCCTATATGGATCGGCCCACCTGGGGATGGCTGATCACTGCGGGGATCCTGCTCGGCATCGCCGTCTTGACGAAGCCGATCGCCCTGGGTTTGGTTCTTCCCGCCTTTGTTGCATGGGGCCTCCGCAACCCCAAAGGCTTCGATCTGCGCTTTGCGCTTCGCGCCACTATCGGACTGGTACTGGTGGTGCTGGCCGTAAACGTCCCCTGGTCCATTCGAAACCTGCGCCTCACCGGAACACCGGTCTTCGTCGACATGAATGGAGGCGTCAACTTCTACCTCGCCCATAACCCCAAATCCGACGGTTACTTCGTTAGCATGGGAAACAATGATCCCATCCTAGAAGGCGGCTATGACCTACCGGGCACCGGCAAGCGGGCCATGCACGCCGGCGTGCAATACTTCCTCTCGCACCCAAGCGCAGACGTTCACGAGGCGATGGTTGTCACCCACCTCTTCTGGACAAGCGCTGACTGGGACATCCCGGTCTATGGCAAGGAGCTCTACGCCATTTTCGCCCGCTTCCATATCCCCGCTCTGCAGTTCCTGACCATCCGTACCGCGGCCCTCGCGGGGCTCCTCTGCCTCCTACCCTTCGGTAGGCGCCTGAGCTACCTCTGGCTCACCATCTTCGGGTACAACGCCGGCCTGGCACTCTTCTTCTTCGCACCCCGCTTCCGACTGCCCATTGAGCCATTCCTCCTCCTTGTATTGGCGGGTGGCATCGTGCAGGTCGCGCGATGGATCATTGGCGACCTTGTGGCAAACCGAAAACGCCTGCCAACGGGGTGATCCGTCCCTGTTATCCGCGTCACATCGTAAGAAACACATCCCGGTTGGGGCCACCACGATCGGTGTCCCCAACCGGGATTCGGTAAGCCTTTGGTCCAGAACCACCGCAGAGCAAAACCTAACCGCCACTCTTACTGCTCGACGACGTGGAGGATGAGGACGCAGAGCTACCACTGCTCGACGACGTGGAGGACGAGGACGCAGAGCTCTTCGTGGTGGATGCCGCCGCAGCGATGGCCTGCTGCTCCAGCGTGTTCACCGCCTTGACCGCCGCCGTCATAGTGCTGGCAAGGCCGGCCGCGTTCCCAGAGGACAAGACCTGGCTCAACGCCGTGTTGAGGAGCGTCATGGCCTGTTCGTCTTCATACTTGAAGATCCGCCCCGCGTAGCCCCACTCCTGTGCCGCCTGGACGTAGTACTGAACATTCACCTTCTGGGCCAACGACCCCACCACCGACTCAACGATGGAGGGGAAGTTATCCCACGCACTCAAAAGCCCCGGTGGCCGCAAAAGCATCTTCATCGTGTAATTAGCCCAATAGGGGTCGGCCGAGACGAACTTCAGGAACTGCCAGGCTTCGTCGGGGTGCTTCGTCAGGATGTTGATGGCATGAAAGTCCGTAGACTCGAAAGCAACCTGCCCGTTGGGATACTTCGGCACAGGGAAGTACGTCCAGTTAAAGCCGGTGTATTGCTCGAAGTAGGAGAGAATGGTGTTGGATCCAGACTCCACATAGGTCGATCCGTTATCGAGCCCCGGTCCACCGGCGATCTTGTCCCAATAGAGTGTATCCCACCACTGCAGCGCCTGCAGCGCCTCTGCAGAGTCCAGAAGGCACTGGGTACGCGTGGAATCCATCACGGGGGCATTGAAGGCGTGGAAGGCGTAGGCCCGACTCACGGTGGTCGCCGCCGCCAGGAAGTTGCCCGGGAAGATCAGTGTCGCACCGATGTATTGCTGGGTACCCTTGGTCAGGGTGGCGGCCTGGAACGCCTGCTGGGCTGCCTGGTAGTCCCACTCGGGATCCGGATACTGTAACCCCAGGGCATCAAGGTTACTGAGATTCACCGCAAAGACGGCGACATCCACGTAGCAGGGAAGGAAGTACGTACCGGATTCGGTGGACAGGGCGTTCATTTGGCCCGGTGACCAGAGGGTTTTCTTAATGCCATCCTCCTGCATGAGCTTGTCAAGGTTCATGACCAGATTGCCGGTCGGGCTGAGGTAGTAGGCCGGCAACCAGTCCTCGAAGACGTCGGGGATGCTGACACCGCTCGCGATGGTGGGACCGAAGTGTCCCGCACCCCCCGGCGCGACGATCTGGACTTGGATACCCTTATTCGCGGGCTGCTCCTGGAAGTAGTTGATCGCGGGTTGCATATACTTCTGCCAGTCGGATCCGATCTCCGTCCACTGCCCCCAAGGGGCATAGGTGATGACAACCGGTGCGCTCTTCTTGGTCGGGGACGCCGATTTGGCGAGCGTGCTGCACCCCGCGACCAACCCAACGGTTGAGAGCCCCGCCACCGCCGCAGCCCCGCGCAAGAGCCCTCGCCGCGTCAGATACCTTGTCTGCTCCACCCTTGCGTCACCTCACTTCGGCAGAATCCCGTCGCGGGACACGGTGCCTATGCGTTGAGGGTCAGAACCCCCCAGGTCGTTGCCACATCCGAGTTTCCCACCAGCATGATCTGACCCCAGGGCTTCCCTGATGGACCGGCGGCGGTTGGCAGCAGTGTGAAGAGGACCCGCGTCCCGACCCCGGGCTTCCACGGTACCGCCTGCAAGGCCGACCACGGAATCGCCATGGTCAGGGTGTAGCCTGTGCTGGTAATCACCGAACCGATCGGCCACGTGGTGGGATAGGTGTTGCTCTGGGTACCGTTGTCACCGGCACGTAGCCAAATGAATGGCTTGGTTCCCGTTGGCGTGCTGGGCGTGCCCCATGCGGTGTAGTGCCCATTGTAGTTATACTCGTTGGTTGACACGGTGGGATCCGAGGTGCAAAAGAAGACACCGAGGGAGTTCCAGAGGTAGACATCAGTCGGCTGGTTCCCCGTCCAGCCCTCGGTTACAGGTAGCCCCGCTGAGGTTTGCGTTCGATCCTCCGCCACATAGAAGTAGTCACTGTCCCACTGCAGGTAGACGACGTCATTCTGGATGGGGGGAGTACTGGCAGGCGCAAAGGTTGATCCCACCAAGAGCACCGTGGGACTCGTCGTCGTGATCGTATACTGCTGCGCCTTCGACCAGGTCGAGTCGATCGTCCCGGCGGTCGAGACCGTCCCGGTCGCCTGTGGCGCCACCAGATTCGCACTTGTGTTAGCGGATAACGAAGGGGTATACAGCCCGGAGGAAGAAGATGCCGCCGAAGAGGACGAGGGGGAGGACTTGGACGCCGACGACTTCGTCAAGAGCGGATTCTTTACCGTGGAACTCGACGTCGAGGTTGCCGGACTTGACGACTTCGACCCACACGCCGCCAAAAGGGGGCTGGCACCCGCAATCACCGCAGCGGTCGACAGGAGCCCAACAACACGCCTGCGACCCACCCGAGCATCCGCCATCCGAACACCTCCATAGAAACCTTGCAACTCAAGCTTCGTCCACCATACGATCAGCCCTCTGCACGATCCCCTCGCAACGTTTCTTCACCCAGTCGGGTTTACCTGCTTACGTATCTCGCCTCGCCGGTGACCACCGGACCCCGTGCACCCGGGGCAGCGCCGACGCAGGCGCAGACCCTGAGACGAATGGTGCTCAAAGGGGCGACATGCGAGCCTCGATTGTGACCGACGCGCCCAGAGCACGGAGCTGTTCGGCGAAACGGTGATACCCACGGTGCAGGCACGATGTGTCCTCAATCACCGTCTCGCCTTCGGCACCGAGCGCGGCCAGGACCAGCGCCGCCGTCGCCCGGAGGTCATCACCACCCCGCACCACTGCACCATGCAGCCGCGACACCCCGCTGACCACCGCGACGCGGCCGTGTGTCGAG
Organism: Bacillota bacterium; assembly: GCA_021791995.1. Lineage (GTDB taxonomy): Bacteria > Bacillota > Sulfobacillia > RBS10-35 > JAJYVN01 > JAJYVN01. The sequence goes on along the minus strand of JAJYVN010000049.1, from coordinate 335 downwards.
ACATGGGCCCCCATGCGCGCAAAACCAGCCAGCACAGAAAAGCGATCCTCAAAGACCGACTCGCTCACAATGCTCGTTCCGCAGGCGGTTAGGAGCAGAGCCAGGATCGGATTCTGTAGGTCGGTGGGAAAGCCGGGGTAGGGTTGCGTCCGCAGATCCACGGCCTGCGAACTTCCGCTGGCAGTCAAACCGACCCACCCTGGCCCGGCAAGTGGGGTGTGCCCCGCGCTCTGCAAAAGCCGCGAGAGCGCTCGAAGGTGCTCCGAGGCGGCTCCGTCGACGATGATGTGGCCACCAGTGATGGCTGCCGCAATGAGGAAGGTTCCCACCTCGAT
>JAJYVN010000048.1 GCA_021791995.1 Bacillota bacterium | reverse complement strand
GCCCGGCTCGCATCGCCTTCGTCGTCGCCTCGGTGCGGTTTGCACAGCCCAACACGAGGAGGAGCCTTGCCACCTGGCGCTTCACCGTATGGACCGAGATGCCGAGCTGGTCGGCGAGTGACCGGTAGAGGATCTCCGCTGCCTCCGCGTCAAAGGCGACACACGTGGCGAGTCGTTCGGCAGCCTTGCGCAGCCGTTCAGCCGTCTCCGGAACGAAATACTTGGCTGTACCGTCTGGATCATAGACGGTGGGCCGGCGATAAAAGTACTCGATGGCGGTCGGGAGATCCGCGAATGTTTGCACACGTTCCGTGACAGCATCGATGACCTTGTCGAGCGGTGGTCCAGGCAGTGGCGGCAGCAACCCTGCGGCTCGTAACCACGCATCAGCTCGGTGCAGGATCTGCGTGGGGGTGAGGCGGCGTAGGTGCTGCGCATTCATCCATCGGAGCTTCTCCAGATCGTAGACTGCTGCCGCGCTGTTCACGCGTTCCAACGAAAAAGACTCAACAATCTCGTGCAGGGAGAGGACCTCCTGCTCGTCGGGGGGGGACCAACCCAGCAGGGCACAGTAGTTCAAAATGGCTTCTTCCAAAAGGCCTTCGGCTAGAAACTCCTCCACGGCCACGGATCCGTGGCGCTTGCTCAGCTTCGTACGATCGGCCGCCAGAATCATGGGCAGGTGACCGAACGCGGGGGGCGTAGCGCCCAGCGCCTGGTAGAGCAACAACTGCTTGGGCGTGTTTGCCAAGTGCTCGTCCCCCCGAAGGACGTGCGTGATTTCCATTTCGATGTCATCCACGACCACGGCGAAGTTGTAAGTGGGGCTTCCATCCGAACGGACTACGATGAAATCGTCCAGGGATGCAGTGTCGAAACCGACCTCGCCCTTGACCAGGTCGGAGACCACCACGCGAGCTCCATCGGGCACGTGCAGCCGCCATGCTGGTTTTCGCCCTTGGCGCTCCAGCGCCTGACGCTCCGTAGCGCCCATGTCTAGGCACCGGCGGTCATAGCGCGGTGGTTGCCCTTGGATCCGCGCTGCTTCGCGCCGAGTCTCCAATTCGTCGGGAGTGCAGTAGCAGGGGTAGATGGCGCCTGTTTCACGCAGTTTTTCGAAGGCCGCACCATAGAGGGGCAGCCTAGCGCTCTGACGATAGGGAGCGTGCGGGCCGCCTACCTCCGGCCCCTCATCCCAGTGGAGGCCCAGAAGCCGCAGCACGCGGCAGAGATTTTCGGCATGTTCCGCCGTGGAGCGGGTCGTGTCGGTGTCCTCGATACGAAGGATGAAGGTCCCGTGATGGTGTCGGGCAAAGAGCCAATTGAAGAGCGCCGTGCGCGCTCCCCCCATGTGCAGGGTTCCGGTTGGACTCGGCGAGAATCGTACGCGCACCGACAAGCCCCTACCCCCTATAAAATGCCACAATCTGCAGCGCGCACCGTAGCACGGCTCACACGGGACGGGCAATGGTCCGATGTTTGCTAGAGGTCTCCGCGTCCAGCCAGGGCACGCGCCAATGTTACTTCGTCGATGTAGTCCAGGTCTCCGCCTTCCGGGACACCGCGGGCGATGCGCGTTACTCGGATGCCAAGCGGCTTCAGGAGGCGCGCCAGATAGAGCGCCGTTGCGTCCCCCTCGATATCCGGGTCGGTCGCAAGGATCACCTCGCGGACCGGGGTGGCGTCCTGGATTCGCGCAAGGAGTTCACGGATGCGGAGGTCTTCGGGGCCGACTCCGACCAGTGGAGAGATCGCGCCTTGGAGGACATGGTAAACACCCCGGAACTCATGGGTTTTCTCCATTGCCGTGACGTCCTTGGCCTCTTCCACGACACAGATCAACGCATGGTCGCGACTGTCCGATCGGCAGATCGGACACGGATCCACGTCCGTGAGGTTGTGGCAAACGGAACACGCACGCACCTGTTCACGGGCCCGGGTAATCGCGTCTGCAAGGGCCAGCGCTTCTTGCTTGGGTCGATGAAGGAGATGGAAGGCAAGTCGCTGCGCTGTCTTCGGGCCGACCCCTGGAAGACGCTGGAGTTCGTCGATGAGGCGAGCGATTGGTCCGGCGCGATCGGACAGCGAAATTCCCTCCCCACCATCAGGGTAACTTCAGTCCACCGGGCACCTGGACGCCCGAGGTGACCTTCTTCATCTCGTCGCTGAGCATCTCCTGGGCCTTGTGGAGCGCTTGATTGACTGCGGTTAGCAGGAGATCAGTCAGCATCGAAACGTCCGCCGGGTCAACGACCGATGGATCAATTCGCAGCGCAACGAGCTCCCCCTTCCCGTTACAGGTCGCGGACACGACGCCACCACCCACTGTTGCATCCACGGTTCTTGTGGCCACTTCCTCCTGCACACGCTCCATATCGGCCTGCATCTTCTGCACCTGACGCATCATGCGTTGCATATCCACGGTGCCTCACCCCTTCGTTCCAAGTCCGTCTTCTGTATTCCGCGAAGGAAGGGCCGATCCTTGAAAGAGGGATAGGGCGGCCGCAAAGGACTGGCGAATCTCTTGATCCGGTTCACCTGCCCCCTTTCCCATGTCGCCCGTGCCTTGCCGTGCCGTGCGGGTTGGTGTCCCATCGTCGGAATCCCGTTTGGCTTCCGCGGGTGACCGCACGGAGATGGCCAGGCGCACCGATCCTCCACTCACTTCTCGCCATACCTTTTCGACCAGCTCGCTCTGTCCGCGGGCGTTCTGGGCGTGGCCCTCGTAGCGAAAGCAGAGCTTGAGCGTTCCTCCGTGCACCCCCTCAAAGGTGGCCAGTTGATACTTGGAATACAGTGGCATACTGATTTCGCGCAATCGCTGCAGTGTTCGGTTCCACTGCTGCGCAGCTGTTTCCACAGCCGATCCGCTCGGAGCGGCTGACCTCCCCGCGGCTGGTTTCGGGCCGGGCGTGCTTTCGGCTTTTGGTTGGGCGGCTTCCGCCGGGGTCAGGATGTGCAGTAGGGCGATCTCCAAGGCAAGACGAGGATCAAGGCCGCGACGAATACGGGTCTCTGCCTCTGCCAGTGCCTCAGTTTTTGCAAGGCCCTCCCGATGGGTCTTTTGATCGAGCGAAGACCGACTCAGGGTACGGACCAGGCTGTGGCGATAACTTGCCAAGAGGTCCCGGGTAACCTGCCCGAGATCTTTGCCATCTTGATATAGCGCCTCGACGCGCGTAAATACTGCGGATGCATCCCCGGCGTCCAGCGCCGCAGAGATCTCGGCGATGACTGCATCATCCGCCGTCCCGAGGAGTTGCGCGATGTCGCTTGCCGAGAGCTCGCGGGCGGTGGCGTACGCCATTCCCTGATCCAGCATCGTCAAGGCATCACGAAGTCCGCCGTCGGATCTGCGGGCAATAGCCTGCAGCGCCTCCACCGAAACGGAAGCCTGCCCCGCCCCACAGACCTCCTGTAAGCGTCCCACAATTTCTTCTTCCGTTAGCCGACGAAAGTCAAAGCGCTGGCAGCGCGAATGGACCGTCGCCATCACCTTGCGGGGCTCGGTGGTGCATAGGATGAAGCAGGTGGACGAAGGAGGCTCCTCCAGTGTCTTTAGCAGGGCATTCCATGCCTCTGTCGTGAGCATGTGGGCTTCATCTAAGATGTAAACCTTGTAGCCGCCACTGACCGGGGCATAGCCGACGGTTTCCCGCAGGGCGCGGACATCATCGATCAAGCGATTGCTGGCCGCATCCATTTCCCGCACATCGAGGAATCGATCTGCGGCAATGGCTCGACAATGGTCGCACTCAGCGCAGGCATCCCCGTCATGAGGTGCCATGCAATTCAACGCGGAAGCGAGGATCCGCGCCACCGATGTCTTGCCCGTGCCGCGCGGACCGGCAAACAGATAGGCGTGACCCACCGTTCCTTGGCGGACGACGTTGGCAAGGGTACGCGTGATGTGCTCCTGTCCCACCACATCGGCGAGGCGTCGCGGCCGCCACAAACGGTAGAGTGCCGAATATCCCTGCGTGGAGCATCCCTCCTGATCCCTCATCCGTTCGGTGACCTGGATCGACGTGTTCCGCGGGCATGGTGAGGGAGACTCTTTGGGGGTCCATCTGCATATTCCATCATAACGCTCTGTGAGGGGAGGCGCTCACTGTGTTCCGCCAAGGGCGTCTCGGGTTTTCGTCCTCTCGAGATGGTGGGCGAGGTGCACGTGACGATCCGGAGGCACGCCAACTGCTCGCGGCATTGACGGTTGCGCAGGCAGAGTTCGAGGCGGCCCGGAGCTACTTTAACTACGTGATAGAGCCAGACTTGGTTGACTACGCGATCCTGCGTTTGGCCGCGGCGGAACGGCGCTACAACTATGTGCTGCACCAGGCTCGGAGCATCGGCCTGTACTCCGCAGATCTCCCTGCCGAGGGGCCGACGAGGAGCCGTCGTTTTTGAGCCTGCGGAGGAGCATATGCGGATTGCTCTCCGGTACCGGAGTGCACTGTGCGGCTTGCCCAAGGCTTCTCCCGTTCCGTCGTCACGTTTCGTGCTTGACACTTGCAGGATCCGTGTAGTTGCATTCGTTGCGGCGCGCCCGTCGCTACGGCGCTATGCCCGTTAGACCGAAGTTTCTGGCATTCATAGCATCGGAACCGTTGAGCAGCAGGGAAAGCGGGAATTTCATCACTGGTTTCTTTGTCTACGCTCTGCGGCAATCTCCACTCCGACCAGCCGGAGGAGTTCTTTTTGCAGGGGATCCGCGTCGTGACGAGCTGGAACGGAGAACCCTCGGGGTGAGCGGGCATCCGCGCGGTATTGCGTGCCACCGTGCTGAGGCGAGCGATCCATGTGCCGAAGCTGTGGACGGTTGCTCCGGCTGGTGTGCGCTTGGCTCGAGCCTTCTCGAAGGCGTCGGGAGAGCGCACGGCGGGAGATAGCGGTGCATTGTGTTCGTGCCGCCCTGGATGCTCATCCTCAAAGAGGAACGGGGTCCAGGCCTCGCGCAAATGCCACTTCACGTAGTAGGCGAGCATGCGACGGAAGATAGGACCACGTGCGCGCCGCTCCGCCCGGCCGATCCCCTACACCAGCGTGGTGTGCCAGCTTACGGGTGGGGCGGAAGTCCGAGGGCCGCTTGATCAAGCGGCCGGGAGCCGAAAGGCATTGGAAGAACGTTATTGCATGTGTGTGCCCGGCTCCTCGGCTCCGCCCGCCATCTCGTGGATCCGTGACCATAGCTCCTCTGGAACCGGCATGATCGAAAGGCGGCTTTGCCGGACGAGTTCCCATTCGGCGAATGTCGCGTCTAATCGGATGCGTGCCAGTGGCACAGGATGCGCCAGACGATAGGCTGGCGCAACGTCGACGATCCGAATACGCGGATCGTCCTGCCCTGGTTCCGGATAGGGCTCACTCACCACGCGACACACCGCGACGGCCCGCCGCTCGTCACCTGTGTGGTAGAAGAGGCAAAGATCGCCCGGATGCATCTTCGCCATGTGATGCAGTGCTGCCCAGTTTCGCACACCATTCCAGCGATCACGTCCAAGCCGCACGAGATCCTCGTATGCGAATGCCGTCGGCTCCGTCTTGACAAGCCAGTATGCCACAGAAGCCCCCCCCCCGAGGTGGGTATTCAAACGGTTGGTACGACCGACTCCTTATCTAGTCCCAACCCGAGGAACGTTGCAAGATCGCGTACGAGCGCGGGACGGGCCAGGAGTTGCTGACGCTTTGCGTGTCGTTCAAAATTCACGGCAAGACTTGGCGCAAGGAGGGACACCTCCGGCTCCGCAGTGGAGCGCAGACGCCCGTCGCTCCAGAGCACTGGGACGGTGAAGAAGAGCTCCTTGTCTCGCCCTGATGCATCATACAAAAGATCATGGGGCTTGGCCTGGTGGCCGGTTGCTCGGTTGAAGTCCGCTATCACAGCAGCGAGGACTTCTTCGGCCTCCCAGTGATTGGCACGGGCGAGGCGCAGAAGGACGTCGCGGCACGCGCCGGTCGGCAGTTCCTCGGCCTCCGCGACCGATCCGCTGTAGACGCGTCGGTAGATGCCGCGACCGGAACCAAGCCCAGCCATGAGTTCTGTGGTGGCCGAGTCCCCCTCCTGCTGCAAAAGGGCCAGTGCTTGTCCGTCGTCCAATGCGACCAGGGCCTGTTCCAGCACCCTGCCCGATCGCACCGCCTCGGTGACGGCTCGCTTCAGCATTGCCTGTGCGGCCCGTACAGCGTGGTGCCAATACACCTCCCGATACATCAAGTAGCTGGCAAAGATCAGGGTCTCGACCGCTGAAACACCCTTGCTCAACACGCAGAGCTCGGATCCGTCCGGCACGAAGCGGACGGTGGCTAAAAGCCGTTCCATGTCGATGGCCCGACCGTAGGGAACCCCAACGTGCTGACTGTCACGTTCCAGATAGTCCAGCCGATCAGGGTTCAACGGTCCAGCCAGAAGTCGGCGCAGACGGGCGTCGCCGGTATCGCCCTCTGTGGACAGCTCGTCAATCACGCGGCAGATGCGATCCGGATCGCACCCCCATTGCCCACGGAGTATCCCCGGAACCTGCCGATCCCCCATAATGATTGCGCGCGCCCGCTCGTCGTGGCGAATAATATGCACGCGTCCCTGTGGGTCGGGGGGCAGATCCTCGAGGGTGTGGGAGAATGGGTAGTGGCCTACGTCATGGAGCAGACAACACGCCAGGAAGCACCGTTCATCTTCCGGAGAGAGCACCCTTGGACTGCGGGATGCCAACTCGCCCAGGATAAGGCGGCCAACCGCATAGACGCCGAGGCTGTGCTCAAAGCGTGTATGGACTGCCCCCGGATAGACCAGGTGTGCCAATCCCAACTGCCGCACACCGCGAAGCCGTTGCACGGCGGCGCTATCGACGAGGGAGCGGACTTCATGGCCTGCCGGAACGTTGCCACGCACCGGGATGCGAATCGGAGGATTTGCGTCGCTCGATCCGGACGGGAGCACGGGACGCGCAAACGCATTGTTCATGGTCATCGCCCTTCTTGGCATCCCTCACGCGGTCGTTGTCCGACAATCATCCAATACATACAGAACGCTTCCTTCGCTGTCCGTAAGGCGCCTCGCGTGTGTTGTGAGCCAGGCTTGTCCCTCTCGGGTGATCGATGCGCCCAACGGCACCACGAGCGTAGCGCCCTCCGCCAACCATGCCCCAAGACTCCGGGCTCCTACGACCGATGTTCGCCATCCATGCCGCCATGCGGCATACAGAAGCGCCGGATTTTCTGTGCCCACCACGACGGGGCCAGAGGGACAGACCCGATCCATTGCCTGTGCCAGTACCTGAGTTCCTTCATCCAAGCGGTAGAGCGGGGGGAGGAACTGCACCGCACTCAGGACGATCAATCCCACGGCCACAACGGAAGCGATCGGTGCCAGCACCGCTCGCTTCGTTCTCCAGAGCCATTCCATGGCGATGCCGGCCGTGGCCGCGAACCACGGGACGCAAATCAGGAGGTAATAGTCCTGGCGGATACGGCTTACCACCACAACGCACCAGATCAACAGCGCGAAGCCCCAGGCCGCCATCCAGATGCGCCCCCGCCGATCGCAGACGAGAAGCCCTAGGGGAGCGGCCAGCGCCATCCCCCAACCAGCGACGCCTGCCAGAAGGTTGTGTCGCCAGAAGGCGGTAATGGCAGAGGTACCCTCCTGCCAGCCTGGTTGCGTAAAGAGGGCAATCAGGATCCGCGTGACGAAGTCGCCCTGCCCTGTCGCCCCTAAACCGGCGGCGGCGGTATACAAAATGGCCGGGATATAGGGCAGGCCGAGGGGCCACACCCACTGCCCAGGGCGTTTCCAGGAGAAGCGGCGTAACAGAAAGAACAGGATCGGCAATCCCAGGATGGCGTTGGGAAGCTTGGCGAGGATGGCCAGGGCAAAGGCCAGACATGCCAGGAGCAAGCGTCCGCCGCTGGGACGGTGTGCCCAGGCGCTGAATAACCACAGTGCCAGCAGGCCGAAGCACATCATGGCCGGTTCGGGCTGCACGGCGCGTCCAAAAAAAATGGCGAGCGGCGACAGGGCATAGAAGAGCGCCCCCCATGCAGCAACCGACGCGCCGAACTCTTGGTGGAGGAGCAGATAGAGGGCGATGAGCGAAATCGCCGAAAGACCGATAGCCACCGAGTGCAGCAGTGTATTGCTCCAACCCACCACGTGGGCAAGCTCGGCAGTGAGTGCTTCGCCGATCGGGAACTCTGCTTGGATGTAGTTGGGGCCTGGCCCGTCATACAGCACCTGCGGGCGGAGGAGGTTGATGCCATCCAGATAGTAGAAGCGGGTGATCGATGCTGTGTCGGATTGCCGCCAATCCGAATGGTCCAAGAGCGGCGCCCCGATGTGATACGAACGCAGCGCGATAAAAAGGAGCATGATTGTGACGGGAATCCAGATCCGGCGGACCACCTGCTACCCATCCTCCCTCACGTCGCTTGCCGCGGCGCAGCTGTTTTGGTCTGCGGATCGGCGGCCGTGGACGGGACGATGGCCAGGGGGCGTTGGGCCACCGCAACGCACAGAGGCATGGGTGCTCGCGTCGAGAATAGCAGAAGCCGACACAGTGCACCAACGGAGGAATGAAGGTTGTCACTGATCGACGAGGAGAGCGTTCGAACGATTCGCAGCCAACTGCCCGCTCTCGACCATGCGGTCTATCTGAATACGGGTACCGCTGGTCCGTTGCCCGAGGAGGCGGCCGACGCACTGCAGGATGCATTCGCGGCGGAGGTGTCCCACGGACGAATCGGCCCAACCGTTTGGCAAACGCACCGCTCCCTGGCCGCTGAAACCAGACAGGAGGTGGCGGACCTATTGCGGACGGCACCGGATCGCCTGGCCCTCATGCACCACACGACGGACGGCCTTAACGCTGCGGGGCTGGGGATCCCTTGGGGGCCAGGCGATGCCCTCGTGACCACCGACCTGGAGCACGCTGCGGTCCAATTGGTGGTAGGGGCGTTACGGGCCCGGTACGGAATCGAGGTGCGCATCGCGCGTCTCGTGGACGCGACCAGTCCGTCGGAGGCGGCCGAAGCCGTTGCGCGCCAGATGAACGCGCGGGTTCGGGCCATTTTCCTCTCGCATGTCTCCTATGCCAGTGGCTTTGTTCTGCCGCTCGCCGAAATCGCACACCTTGCCCGACGCTTCGAGGCCCTGTTGGTGGTGGATGGCGCACAGTCGGTGGGCGCGCTGGAGGTTCACCCAGGGGAACTAGGCGCCGATTTCTACACCGTCTCTGGGCAGAAGTGGCTCTGTGGACCCGAGGGAACCGGGGCGCTCTGGGTCGCCCCGGGACAGGAGGAACGGCTGCGGCCTGGGGCCATGGGGTATGCGGGCGTGGCTACGGTGGACGCCGAAGGATACTACCAGCCCCACCCCGGGGCACGTCGCCTTGAGGTCGGCACGGTCTTTCATCCGGGTCTCGCTGGGTGGACGGCCTCCCTGCGCTGGCTCTCCCGCATCGGTTGGCCCCAGATATGGGCGCGGACGTATGACTTGGCAGAAATGCTACGGACTGCGCTGGGGGAAATCCCTTCGGTGACAGTGCTGACGCCACCAGAACATGCTGGTCTCGTCAGCTTCCGCGTCGCGAATGTGGCTGCCGAGGACGCGGTACGCCTTCTGGGGAGCAAGGGCTTCCTGGTGCGTAGCATCCCGGGTTGGGATGCCATTCGCGTGTCCTGTGGCTTCTTCCTGCAGGAAGAGGAGATCGAGCGGGTGGCAAGTGAGGTCGCGGTCCTCGGTCGCTGATCAGGGGAGGGTGGGCCGCAGTACCAACTCGGGGATCGTGACGGCAGGGGGCATGCGGGCAATGAAGAGGCACGCCTGGGCAACCTCCTCCGGTTGCAGCGCGATGGCGCGCTGTTCGGGGCTGGGCACCACGGGGCGGTGGAGGAGAAGCGGCGTATTCACGACCCCTGGGAAAATGATGCTGGTGCGGATACGCCGGTCCGTCTCCTCCTGGCGTAGCGCGGCCACCAGGCCCGAGAGACCGTGTTTGGCCGCCTGATAGGCCGGACCCGAGGCATCGCCCAGAAGTGCGCTGACCGAAGAGATGTAGATGATCAGTCCTCCTCCCTGGCGATGCAGTTGCGGCAAGATGCACTGCGTGCAGTGGAAGGCAGAGGTGCGATTGGTCGCGAGCACACGATCCCAGTCTTCGGCGGAGATTTCTTGCAGGGTTCGCGCACGGATGTTCAGGCCGACGCTGATCACAAGCACGTCGATCCGACCCACCCGCCGCACTGCTTCGGTCAGAAAGGAGGCAACGTCCTCGCGCCGAGTGGCATCGCCCCCGCGCGCAAAGGCGCGCTCACCCCTCGGCCGCCGCTCTTGGAGTAACTCCTGCAGGAGCGCCTCGCGCCGGGCCATCAGGGCTACGGCGGAACCCGCGTCCAGGAAGGCGGCAGCTGTTGCCCGCCCGATCCCGCTCGACGCTCCGATCACGGCGACGGATTGTTCTGGCAGGGGGATTACCTGGTGCGGGTCCGAGCGTGCACGGCTCCCCCCAACCAGTTCTTGTTTCTCCGATGCCACGGTTCCCTCAGTGTTCCCGCTCGTCCCTTCTACCATGCTGTGCCCCTTGCCCCATGCCGTGTTGCGACGCAGCTTCGCATTTACCGGGCGTCTGCCCTGGCCGCGAGTTGCAGAGCCACCGTGTCCATCGCCGCCTTGGCCCGCGCGGCCGCCTCGTCTACCCCAAGCAGCGGAAGCTCCTTGGAGAACGTCTCGACGGCAACATACCCGTCGTATCCCCGATCTTCCAGTGTTCCCAGCATCGTCACCAAGTTGATGACACCGCTTGCCCCCGGCAGCAGACGCACATTGTCCTGTTGCTCGGAGAGGGGGATGTTCGGGGCGTCGTTGACGTGAATGTGCACGATCCGACCAGCCGGCACGCATGTGAGGTCTTGGGCGTCGGCTCCGGTTGTGAACCAGTGCCAGCTATCGAACAGTAAGCCGGCGTTGGGGAGCCCAATGGCATCGCAGAGGGTGACCGCATGCTCGGCCGTCCACAGAAAGGGTGTCTTCCCCCGACGCATGGAGGGTGTACCGACCCACTCGATCGCCAGGCGGATGCCGTACAGGCCAAGCACCTCACACACTGCACGGAGACGACGGACTGCGACAAGACCAACCACCGCGGGGTCGCTCTCGACGAACGGTCGGATGTACGTGGTGGCGCGTGTGCAGCCGGCAGCGGCTGCGGCTTGGCACAGCACAGGCAGAGTCCCCATCCCAGTACGGAATCGCTCCTCGTCCGACTGCCACTCCACGGGCAGGCCGAAGGCCGCCAGCGCAACTCCCGTGCGGCGCTGGAGGTGAATCGCCGTCTCCGATCCCTCGCGCTCCACCAACGCACTCAAGTCGCGCACCGAAAATTCAACACCAGCAAATTGATACTTTCCCGCCACCTCCAGCCAGGACACCAGGTCACGAGGCTTCCCGGTTGTCACCGCGTTCAGGCATGTACGCATGCTTGGCACTCCCTTCGATCCGACCAGAGAGAGTTCCAGCCCAGCCCGTACGGTACCTCCATCAATGCCCGTCCTCCGCAGCCCGACATGCCGCACAGAGACCAAAGAAGTCGACGACGTGCTCCTCCATGGGGAACGGCAGGTCGGGCGGGGGTTCGATCTGACAGTCATGCAGATCGATGACCTGCCAGCATCTGCGGCAGATGAGATGGTGATGATGACCCGGCGGACAGAAGACATACCGCGTGGTGCGATTCGCCTGCGGATAGGCACGGCACAGACCGGCTGCGGTCAGTGCCTCGACGAGGCGATAGACGGTGGCCAGTCCGGGCTGCAGTCCGGACGATTCAGCGAGGCGGTATAGTTCCTGAGGTGTAAGGCAACGACCCTCGCGAGCAAAGAGCAGAACCAATTCTCGGCGAATGTTCGTCAGACGCAATCCGCTCTGGTGGAGCCGGTCCCAGACGTTGTCCGGCAACACAGCCGCGTTCGCCACATGGACCACTCCTCTCGCAGACGGGAAAGCCGTTACGCCGTTGGTTCCCGGCACCGCTGCACTTGGAGGTTCTCCCGCCAGGGCCACCTGCTTCACAGCCTTTCGCGTCTTTGAGGCACGCCTCCGGCGGCCAGTTGTGCGCCGGTCCATCGCGGAGAGACCACGACCCGTACCACTTCGCTATGGAGCGGATGCTTTGCTCCGTCGCCCGCGCTTTCATTTTCACGCGTACACTTTATCACACGTGGGGGTGTCTCCCCGAAGACTGTTTGGAAACCGGGAAAATCCCAGGCCGTGCGCACGACACGACAGGGCAGCCATGGTGCACCGATGCCGCATGCGTCCGGAAAGTTCCAGGACGACGTCAAAGTCGCGGGAAACGGTGGAGGCGAAGGGTCGGCAGGAGGGCACTGGCGGAACCGCAGGCAGTGTGATATGCCGGGAGTATGAACCGGGACGAGCAGCCGAGCATCGGGGGCGTCGCGATACGGCGGGACTGGCGGTCGGGCTTGGCAGTCCGCCTGGTACGCGTCAGCGAGAGCGCGCGCTGGCGGGAACTCATGGGGGCTCAGCATTACCTGGCGATCGTGGCGTGGTCGGCGAAGGGCTGCGGTACGTGGCGACTGTGGACGGGCAGTGGGTCGCCCTGCTGGCATGGGCTTCCGCAGCCTGGTACTGTGCACCGCGGGACCGCTGGTTGGGCTGGACTCCGTCCTTACGCAGACCTCGGCTGCCGTTCGTCGCCAATAACACGCGCTTTCTGATCCTGGACGATGTCCGGGTACCCAACCTCGCCTCCGCGGTCTTGGCCGGGAATACCAAACGCCTTGCCGCCGACTGGCGCCGCGCGCACCGGCACCCCGTGCAGCTGGCGGAAACCCTCGTCGACCCCGCCCGGTTCAGCGGCACCGCCTACCGAGCCGCCGACTGGCTTCCGGTGGGGTTGACCCACGGGTACGCTCGGCGCGGCGGTCGGTGCGTCCACCACGGCCAAGCCAAGGTCATGTGGGTCCGTGCGCTGGTGCTGCAGGCGCGTGCCCGTCTGGTTGATGCCTTCAGCAAGCCGGAGCAATCAGGAGGTGGCTGGGTGACCACCAGCAAGTTCCACGGGTTGAACTGGGCGGGTCCGGGCGGTCTGCGCGAGCGCTTGGCGACCATTGAGGATCCCCGTCGGCGCCGCGGCATGCGCCACCAATGGGGCCCCATTATCCTCATGGCTTGCGCTGCAGTCGTGGCCGGCCAGAAGAACTTTGTGGAGATCGCCGAGTGGATGCAGGACCTGCCCCAGGAGACACTTGCCCGCTTTGGCGCCCGCCGCGTGCGCGACAACTACCAGGCACCCAGCGAGCTGACTTTTCGGCGCACCTTGCAAAGGGCCAACGCCGACCGCATCGATGCGGTGCTGGGGGAGTGGTTTGCCAGCCAGGGGCTCAGCGATGCCATTGCAGTGGATGGCAAGGCGTTGCGCGGTTCTGGCCACGGCCAACCCGCCGTCCATCTGCTCAGCGCCGTCCTCCATCAGGAAGGCATCGTGATCGGCCAGCAGGCGGTACCAGACAAGACCAACGAAATCCCGGGCTTGCGCACCCTGCTGACACCGATGGACATCGTCGACAGGGTTGTCACCGCCGATGCCGTGCACGCCCAAGACGACACCGCCCGTTTTATCGTGGAGGACAAGCAGGC
>JAJYVN010000047.1 GCA_021791995.1 Bacillota bacterium | reverse complement strand
CCAGCCTCACACCGCAGCACCGCCTCACCATCCAGCGATGGTGACGCGTCCAGCGCCAGCATCCGGTTGAGCCGGGTCATCACGACCGTCGTGCCTGCGTCCTGGACCGCCTGGTCTCCGTAACTCCGCCCCATCCCTCGGGCAATGAGTCCAGTCACCCCTGGATTCGCGACGATCTCGGCAACGGACCGCCCCTGCTCGGGTCGCGCCACCTGGGCCGAAACCGTGGGAAAGTTCCCCCAACCCGAGAGGTCCAAGTGCGCCAATGGCTCCAACGTCCGTTCCCTCCCAGGTTTCTGTTCGTTCGGACATTCGCCCCGTACGGGGGTACTCCTGCCGCAGCCGACCAGGCCGGAGCTCCCCTCCCACACGGGGAGCTCGTGTGGTACGGTGCCAGCCATAAGGAGGATGCAGCGCATGATCGCTCACCCGCTACGGGCGATGAACCCGTGAACGAGATACCCGTCGCCCCCGCAGTGCGGCGTAACTGCGCCAAGACGCCCGAGCGAATGGAGTGGCTCCGCCGGCTTCCCAAAGCAGTGCGGACGGTATGCCAACGCTGGGGGCTCACCATCGACCTCCCGTACACGCACCACGCACGCCCAACGATTGTCCAACGCGTCTCCGCAACGAACGACCGCCCAAACATCACCCAAGCGGCAAGGGCAGCTCTTCGTCGGAACAACCGCTCGATCGCATTACCAAAGGTTTCTGCCCACCGCATACTGCTCCGCCCACGCGTCGCACGTCGCCGCCGTGGGTGTTCCGGTGTGCATGACCACTCCATATGCGAGACTCCAGGATGCCCCGGGGGGTATGAGGCGCTCCTGGTGGTAGGTCGGAGCAGCAGCGATGAACGCCATGTCCTGGCTTCGTGTAAAGAAAGGGACAGGATGCCGATCATTGTCCGGATGGCTGAGCACCGTTACCCCAGCCTCCCCCACCCCGCCATCCAGGTACCCGGAATAGTCGCACCAGATGGCCGGCACGCCGCAGGTTTCCGCTTCACCGCTACCCCCGGCGGAATTGAGAATCCGCGGCCGTACCTGCACGGAACGAGCCAGCCGCAGACCGAACCCGTTGTATGGCGGGGGAGTCGAAAAGTGCACGGGACGGTCCAGGGCAGAAAGGACGGTTTCCACCCGGAACAGCCAGGTACCATCATCGAAGAGCGTACCCCCGAACGCCAGATGCTGGCGCACGAGGACCTGCCCGGTTGGGTCCACCCAATGCAGCTCTGCTGCCACGCGCAGCTCTTCCGGCCCGGAGGCACGGTCGAGCCAACGCCGCCAGACGATACGCCCGGTGGCCTCTGGACCGCGGTCCTCCTCCCAGAAATTCAGGCCGTTCACGTCCGACCAACTCAGCATGGCCCCCCGATGGTGCAGGTGGTCGAACGGCCGATGCAGCGTGAGTAGATCGCCTTGCAGCGTGGCAAGGTGCGTCCACGCTGGTTTGGGCGACTCCGTCCCATAGGCGAAGCGAGCCAAAACCCCATGGGGTCCCACCAAGTCCAGATGGTCACCCGGTTCCTCCTGAAAGCGCACGGTGCACCCCCTGCCCCCCGGGGCCACCCACAAGCCTACCAGGGGCTCATTGCGCGGCGCAACGTCCGATGCGACGCCAGATGAAGCGACCAAAAGACGTATCGCTGCCGCAGTCGCACTCGGTATGATAGATTCTGGTCCGTGCCTGACACGGATCAAAGCCTCCGGGGAGGTATCCACGATGGGCCCCATCCGAATCGGCCTGATCGGCGCGGGCGGGATCGCGGGCGCGCACGCTGCGGCGTATCGGCGATTGGCGGCGGAAGGCTTGCCCAACGTGGTCGGCGTCTGTGATACCGTCGCGTCCGCCGCGGCTACGCGCGCACACGAGCTCTCTGCCCCTCACGTGTTCTCTGACTACCGTGACCTCTTGGCGCTGGACATAGATGCGGTAGACATCTGTCTCCCTCATGACGTTCACGCAGAGGTGGCGCTGGCCGCCATTGCCCGAGGCAAACACGTCCTGGTCGAAAAGCCGGTGGCCACCACCCTCGAAGACGCCGAACACATGATACGGGCAGCCCACGCCGCAGGCCTCATCCTCCAGGTGGGACACAACGAGCGCTTCGACCCAGAGTATCAGGAGATGAAACGCTTGCTCACCAAGGGTGCTGTGGGCACCGTGGTTTCTGCTCGAGCGGATCACAACCAGAATGTGCGCCTCCCGGCGGCCCATTGGCTGCGTAGCGCAGCACGCTCGGGGGGTGGAGCGCTGATCGGGTCGGGCATCCACCGGATCGATCTCCTCCGGTGGTTCCTTGGTGACGTGGAGGAGGTCTACAACGTGCAGCGCGTCCTGCCGGAACGGCTGGAGGGCGAGGCGGTGGCCCTAACGACCCTGCGCTTCCGAAACGGGGCGATCGCATCCCTGTCTACGAACTGGGCAGTCCGCCGGATTCCGTGGTACGAACTCATGTGGCTGTATGGCACCGACGGAAGCATGCATAACGTGGGAGGACTCCACCTGGACACTGAGGCGCGTTCTCCGAACGCCCTAGACTTTGTCCTGCAGCCGTTACCCCAGAAGGACTCGTTCACCGAAGAGATCCGTCACTTCCTGGGTTGTGTCGCACATGGCCGTCGGCCCCTGGTGGATGGAGAGGAGGGCAGGGCAGCACTTGCCGTGTGCCTCGCCGCCTACCGTTCCGCCGCCTCGGGGGGGCCTGAGGCGGTCGTCCAGTGATCGCTAGCTGCAACGCATACGAGACCACGGTCAAATCCGAACCACCACCGCGATGCTCCCCCCTTTATAGCACCTTCATAATCCAGTGCTAGCATGCCTTCGCGCTATTCCTCTTAGGAGGAGGATTTCGGTATGCATATGTCTCGTATGGCCGTTGTGGTGGTTATGAGCGGAATGCTTGTCCTCGCAGCGGCGTGCGGCGCAGCCAAGACCACGACAACGACGTCCAAGGGGCATGGATTCGCTGCCAACCCGGCCATCACGGTCGCAGGCGAGATCACGCGTCTGGCGACCGTCGCGCCCTTCACTTCTGCGCAGAAGAGCCATCTGCTTCCGATTCTCGAGAGCCTGGAGAAGGATCCGAACGCCTCTAGCACGGTGCTCTCCAAGGACGCGACCGAGATGGAGGACATCTTCACTGCGGCCCCGAAGACCGAACTGAAGACCCATTCCACGGCCGCTCCCGGCAGCTTCGCACACCGCTCGGGACCCAGTGGATCCGCGTCCTTCCATTTCTTCCGCAGCGGTTCCGGGGCCGGCCCCACCACAAGCTTCTCCGGTCGACCGTCCGGAACGTTCAGCGGGGCGCACTCCTTCGCCGGGGGCAGCTTCACCGGATCCTCCTTCATCTACACCGCAGCGATCGACGCATTGGAAGGCAAGACATTCACGCGACCTGGAGCCTCGTCCTCGAGTTCCTCCAGCGGTTCATCGAGTTCGGCCTCATCCTCCGGCTCGGCCTGAGGGAGTCTCTTGCAGGGCCATGATCTGTGCACAGGCCTGACGGATGTCCTGTTCGGAAGCACGGAGCGCCTGGTGGGCCACCCGCCAGGCGCAACCCGTTACCCACATCACCATGCGTTCTGCACGCTCCACAAGCTTGCCGTTGGTGGGGCGGAAGTCGACCATCAGGTTATCGCGCACCCTGCCCAGACGAACCATCGCGGCGGTGGAGAGACAGTTGAGTACGACCTTCTCCGCCGTACCCGCGGATAGGCGGGTGGAGCCGGCGATGGCCTCCGGCCCCACGAGGGGTACGACCACCGTGTCCGCCAAGGAGTGAAGGGGCGTGTTCCGGTTATTGACCACAGCAATCACGGCCGCCCCCTGCGACCGCGCCATGCGGGCTGCCTCGAGCGCGTAGGGCGTGCGCCCGCTCGCGGCAATCGCGATCAGGACATCGCCCGGACCAATCCCCTCCGCTTCCAGATCGGCCGCGGCCCGGTGGGCGGCGTCTTCCACCCCCTCGAGCGCTGTGCGGATCGCGGCATCGCCTCCGGCCATCAGGGCACGGAACCGGTGGGCGGGCATGCCATAGGTGGGCGGTATCTCGGAAGCATCCAGCACACCAAGTCGCCCCGCCGATCCCGCCCCCACGTAAAACACGCGGTGCCCCCCGGCGATCGCGCCCACGATCCGCTCTACCCCCTCCACGATCGGATCCACCTCGGCCATGACGGCGGGCACCACCCGAGCCTCCGCCTGCAAAAGAGCATCGACCACCGATCGCGTGCTCTGCGCATCCAAGCCGATCGTTGCCGGATTGGGCTGTTCGGTGGTCATCCACGGCAGGGAAGCACCGGAGAGCGCGATCTGTCGACCCAACTCCACGGGGAGCCGACCGGGCCAGCGCCCACCGTCCGGAGCGGAAAGGGCTCTCCGCAAGGCACGCACCGTCGCGGGGGAGGCATCATAGACGGCGGCCGCAAAGGACGCCTCCGGAACCAAGGCCACATCCCCCGGGTTACCCACTGCCAATACCCCAACCTGGTCCGCCCCATACGCCGCGATCAACTCGCGCACCCGCGCGAGTTGCGCGGCATCGTTCCAGGCATCGTCAAGGAGCGCTAACACACGCCGTCCACGGCCGCCGAGCGCTGATGCCAGACCGACGGTTGCGCCGTCGGCCATCGGCCGGATGGTAAGCGATCCAGCGGGTAAAAAGCCGCGATCACGCACCAGAGTCAGAGCCGAGGCGGCGACGTCCGCTGCCACCTCATCCTCCAGCGGGACCGATGCGGAAGCGATGGGGAGGGGACGCGGCCACGGGACATCGCCATTGGTAGTGAAGTGCCACTCCGAAACGTCTCGGTCCAGGAACACCAGATCCGCTCCGGCCACCTGGGCAGCCTGGAGCGAATCGGCCAAGGCATCGGGGGCCAGGCCGCGCAGATCGCTCAAGATGATGCCTCCGAAGGAGAAATACCCCCGCAAGATCCCGATGCTCACCGCGCAACGGGCCGCAACCACGGAACCGACGGGACCGAGTGGCACACGGCCAAGCCAGATGCCATCCACCTCAGGCAACACCCGCTGGAGGGCAGGGGCCTCTTCCCGCTCCCAGTCGGAGAGACGGCGAGGAAGAATGGCCCGAGACGCCGTCCGATATCGCGCAAAGACGCGCAACCCCGCCGCACGGGCCCCGCGGGCCAGTCCGGCTGCCACCCGACCCGTCAAGACCGCGTTGTCGGAGATCCCACCCTTGGGTCCTCGTACATCGACCGAATCGAGGGTTGGCAGGACAGCCGCAGCATAGCCCTGGCGGCGAAGGCGCGCGCCAAGCACGAGCCCGACACGCTCCGCTCCCCGCCCGGAACTCGCCGCGAGAGCCATCGGGGAAGGTCCACCCCACGTCGCAAAGGGCAGAGGCGCGATCGCTACCACCCCGGCGGGAGCCTTTTGCGGAGGATCCGCATAGGTTGCAAACACCCAAGGAGACCAAGGAGCATGCCCTTCGGTTAGGACGACACGCACTCGCCCCGCCTCCGTTCCGCAACAATAAAGGCCCAGATGCCATCCGCCAGGGCCTGGCCGGCTCGGTCCTGGAAGGACGGATCCAGCAAAAGCGCGCGCTCGAGCGGATGGGTGTGGAACAAAACCTCCACCAAAGCGCTGGGGCATCCGCTCTGCCAGAGTGCGGCCAGACGAAGCCAGTGTGTGCACACACCGTGATCCATCACCGACGGATAGGCATCGGAGGTGGCCGCCAAGAGATGGCAGTGGACCTTTTGTGCCAGGGCCAGACTTCCCTCATCTCCATCACGATAGAAGGTGATTTGGCCGCTTGTGGCTGGATGTCGGGGCCCAGGAGCGTTGGAGTGAAGGGCCAGAAGGAGGTCACAATTCGTCTGACGCGCGAGCGCCATCTCCTCGGCCAAGGTCGATGGAGCATCCTCAGTTGGACGCGACAGACAGACGGTGATGTCCTCATGCCGCTTCAAGTGGTACTGTACGGAGAGGGCCAGTCGAAACATGGAGACCGCTTCGTTGTACCAGAGTTGACCCTCCGGCCCAACGATTCGGTTCCCGTACTGGCAGGACGGGTTGAGCATCACCGAGAGCGGTCGGGCAGCCACTGGCTCGCCTCCTCCTCCGGTGAATGCTCCTCCGGTGCCACAATCCCTGCTTGAAGTACGCGACAGATCTTCGGATGGACAGGGAGAGGTAGAGCGTGGCCGACCAAATCGAGGAACTGCGCAAGCGCCAGAACGAAATCGTGGCCCGCTTCGGTGTTCGACCGGTAACCGAGCCAGCCGAGGAGGCGGAGCGCCGCGCCGCCTTCCTCGCGAACTACCTGCTGAACCATACCAACGCGTGCGGGTTCGTGTTGGGGATCTCCGGTGGGCAGGACTCCTTCAATGCTGGTCGACTCGCGCAGTTGGCGGTGGAGTTCCTGCGCAAGCACCACCCGCTGCGCGGCTGGATCAACATTGCCATGCGACTTCCGTATGGGAGCCAATCCGACGAGGCGGATGCGATGGCGTCGGTGACCGCTATCGCGCCAGATCGACTGATCGTCTATGACATTCGGGCAGAGGTAGACGCGGCCACACGGCAGTATGAAGAAGCAACCGGCCAAAAGCTCCCCGACTACTTCAAAGGGAACCGCAAGGCCCGGATGCGCATGGCTGCACAGTATGACGTGGCTGGAGCCAACGGGTGCCTCGTCATCGGCACCGACCATGCGGCAGAGGCCATTATGGGCTTCTACACCAAGTGGGGCGATGGCGCAAGCGACGTCACCCCTCTATCCACCCTGAATAAGCGCCAGGGCAGGGCCCTGGCATGCCACCTCGGCGCACCGCCAATCCTCACGACGAAGCCACCCACGGCCGATCTAGAAGAGGACCGTCCGGGCCTACCAGACGAGACAGCACTCGGCCTTACGTACGATCAGATCGACGACTTTCTCGAGGGAAGGCCGGTGGAACCTGAGATCGCGCGCCGTATCATCGCCATCTACGATCGCACCGAACACAAGCGCGCAGCGATTCCAGGCTGTTAGGTGATCCGTTCGGTACAGGGACCAGCGCTCAACCGCCTTTACGCGATTGCGGTATGCCAGGGACTGGCCATCGCCGCTCTGTCGTCGCTGATTCCCGCCTACCTCCATCATCAGGGAGCGAGCGACTTCCTGGTTGGCCTGTCCTTCACCTTCTGGGCCCTCACGCGAGGGGTCTTTGGCCTGGTGTCCGGAACGGCCTTCCGCCGTTTCGGTCCCCGCACCGTGCTCACCACCGCAATGGCGATCTTCGCGGTCGCCACGGCCGGATTCGCCCTCAGCCGATCCCCGTGGACCCTTGTGGATTTTCGCTTGCTGCAGGGTGTCGCAGCCGGGCTGTATTGGACTGCCCTCTTGGCTGCGGTCGCCCACGCCTCACCGCCGGAGCGCCGATTGGCTGCCCTGGCACGGACGAACATCATTGCGTTGGCGATGGGGCTGATTGGACAACCCATCGCGGGCGAAATGGCGCGGGCCCTCTCCCCCACCTCCTACTACTGGATCTCCACCGCCATCCTGTCCCTCGTTGCTCTGCCCCTGGCGGCCACACTGCCCCAGAGCCGGACCGAGGACGTGCCGGTGGAACCAAGATCAACCCAAACCGTGGCTCACCTCGCACCAATCCAACGCTGGCAAACCGTGCTCGCCGCCCTCGGCAACCTCCCCGCCGTGGTCACATCCGTCGGCATGCCCATCATCTTCGCGGATCGCGGGGTGGGTTACGCGGGGATCGGGGTCGAGGGTGGCCTGATGCTCTTTGCCGGCATGCTCTTGCAGCAGATGGGACAGGGGTGGGGCCGACGATTCGGTCGTGGAAGGCTTCTGGTGCTCTCCGGCACTTGTTGCGCAGCCGCGCTCGTCGGCATCGCCGCGCACCTTCCCCTTCCGCTAACTGCGGCCTCGTTCGTGATCCTGTTCGGTTCGCTGGCCCTCGCCAACCTGACCTGGCTTCACTGGTCGCAGTCCGGTGTTCCGGACGGGCTTTTGGGCCCACTCACCGGTTTCTTCCGCGGTGTCGGAGACCTGTCATCGGTCATCACCTTTAGCCTCTTCGGCGTGCTGGCCGCACACCTCACCCTCGGTCTCTCCTTCCTTGCCGTGGTTGTCTTCGGCGTCGGCCTATCCGCGCTCCGACTGGAGGGGCGGATCAACGCGGAGCGCCCGTCGTCCACCGGAGCGGTCGCCACCCGTTGAATCGCCAGCAACCGCTACCTCCCGCTCCCCCGTCCAGGACTCCACCTCCAAGCGGATGACGCGGCAGCCAGGCTGCACCGTGCGACAACAGGCCACGATCTCAGGGTGACAGGTAAAGAGAAACACCTGATGTTTTTGGGAAACCGCGGCCAGGGCACGGACGGCCGCATCCGTCCGTGTGGGATCAAAGTTCACCAAAACCTCATCCAGCACCAATGGCAAACGGACCGCCCGCTCCCCAAACTCGACGGCCAAGCCCAATCGAACCGCAAAATAGAGCTGCTCGGCCGTTCCACGGCTCAGCTCCTCTGGCGCATGGGCCCGTCCCAGGGCATCGATCACTCGCAGATCGTGTTCGGACTCCCCCTGGACCACACGCGGGTACCGCCCCCCGGTCATGGGCAGCAATACCTCCGAGGCGTGCCGCAAGACCGCCGGTTGGCGAGTGCGGGTATACGTGGCAAGGGTGCGGCGCAGCAAGGCTGCCGCCAATGAGAGTACACGGAAGCGCTGCACGGCCTCCTCCCATTCCTGCCGCAGCGTCTCCCCCTCCGCCGCCCATCGGGCAAGGTCAGTGTCCGCCTCGAGTGCCTGGCGGGCAATCTCCGCATCGCGGTGCCTGCGTATGGCCTCGGCACGGTTCTCCTCCTCCTCCTGCAGACGGATGCGACATTCCTCGACCTGCCTTCTCCAACCCTCCACATCCCCGGTGGACAGTGCCGCACCCAGTTCCTCGGCCATCGGACCATGGCCCAAATCCTGCTCCCGCCGACGCCGGAGGTCCTCGATCCGCTCCGTGAGAGTTCGGCGCTCCCCCTCCACCAACACCGCAGCGGCGAAACGCTCCTCGAGAACCGAGAGATCTTCCGCCCCCTCCTCCTGGCCGGCAATGAGGGCACGGTAGTCGGCCTCGGCTTGGGCAACCCGCTCGGCGGCAAAAGCGATCTCTTTCTGCTGCGTTTCGGCCTCCGTCAAGAGCCGCCGCCTCTCCTCCTGATTCTGGATGGCGGCGGTACAGCGCGCCCGCAGTTCCCGCAACGCGGCGAGTCGTTCACCCACCACCTCGCGAGCATCGGTGGTCGTGACCGGGGCACCCACAAGCCGATCAGCCTCTGTACTGAACCTCTCCAAAGACCCTTGGAGCGAGGCGCTGCGGGCAACCACCGCATCGATGGATCGGGCGAGGTCCTGGGCAATTGCTAGAACCTCCAAAAGTTCGCGCAGTCCTTCAGGCGAGACATCCTCAAGAATGCCGCGTTGCGCCCGCCAGGCGACCCAACCCTGTCGCGCCTCCTCCCAGGCCGTGCGTGCGGCCTTATCCTCCGACCACGCCCGGGCGACGACCTCCTCCGCACGCGCAAGGGCCGCACGTGCCTCCTCGAGGGCTTGGAGGGCATACGCATGCTTGCCCAGTGAACGCTGAGCTGCCCGCAGCTCGGCGGCCCGCTCCTCGACCTGGGAAGCTTCCGGGTGCGGGGGGAGACCCATGGCTTGCGCGATCTGCGCGAGCGAGCGTTCCGCTGCATCCTGCCGCTCTTGGGCAAGGACAGCCTCCCTACGAGCGGCCCCCAGCTCATCCAACAGCCGACGCACCATCGCGCGGCGCGAACGTTCCCACACGAAAAGCCCAACGGCCCCGCCCATCGCCACCACCAGCGTGAGGAGGCCCAAGCCGCGATCCTGCGCCAACCACCCCGCCACGGCGGTGCCCCCCAGGAGCAGCACGGCCCCCCACCCAAGCCAGCGCACGTCTCGGCCAACGCCCCGTGCGGCCGCTTCCTCCCGCACCGTAACGAGAGCGGTGCGGGCAGAAACGTCCTCTGCGGCGCGGAGACAATCCTCGAGCCCGTGCCGCACTTGGGCGAGGGCGCCTTCGGCATCCTCCACGACCGCCACCGTCAGTCCATCGGAGGCTGTCCTCTCCGCTTCCCGCGCTTCCACAACAGCGGCGACACCGGCCCGGGCCTCTTCCGCGTGACGGCTTGCCACCTGCGACTCGCGCATCCCGCGTTCCATCTCCTCCAGGCGTCCCCGCCAGAGCCGCAACTCCTCCCGAACCGCGAGCGACGCGTCAAACCCTCGGATGCGCGCATCGTCCCAACGTGGTCCCAATTGGTCGCGGATCTGGCCAAGACGCCCCCGCAGAGACGCCGCCTCTTCCCCCGCACGAAGAAGATCCTCGGCCCAGTCTCGGGCCGAAGCCCCGTCGACAAGACAGCGCTCCACCTCCGGGGCCAGCTGCACAAGGCGTTCATCGACCACACAGCCATCGAGGCGCCGGAGAGTCTCCCGCTGCCGTGCCTCCCAACCCACATATTCCTGCCGCTGTCGTTCCAATGCGCCTCGCAGGCGCTCAGCCCGCAGCACCGCATCCGATGGAAGCCTGCGCTCGGGCGCAAGCGCCGATCGTTTCGCCTCGGCATCGCGGAGGGCTACCTCCCGCGGCCAGAACTCGAGCAGTCGCTCCGCACGACGCTGCGTCGTGCGCACACGATCGATGGTCGAAGCCGTCTCCTCGATCGTGTGTTGCGCCCGCGCCTCCTGCTCAACGAGCTCCGGATAGGCGGCCGCGCGACGGCGGGCACCCTCCAGTTGAGCGGCATTGCTCCGCAAGGCTTCTTGCAACTGGCGCAAAAGGCGCGGAGCCCGCGGCCGGAAGAGGGTTTCGAGCTCCGCCTCGAGCAGATGGAGCACGCGGTGGACCTCCCGGCCCGCCCCCGCCACACCAGCGGAGAAGACTCGGTCCGCGATCTCAGGGTCTGTGAGTCGGCTCAACGCTTCGAGTTCCCCCAGGTCGAAGGCAAAGACGGTCCGAAACAGTCGTTCATCCGCACCACCCAGGAGAAGCGACAGATCCCTGTCCCCGGTGGCCGCCGTCACGGTGACGGTGCGCCCCTGCCGGTCCACCGCGATCCGCTCATCCGTCCGTTCGTCATACAGAAACAGCCGACCACCCAACCGTGACCCGGACGACGCTCGACGCCCCTGGCGGCTTCGAGCATCGGGCAACCCAAAGAGCATCGCGCGCACAAATCCCAGCAGTGTGCTCTTGCCCGCCTCGTTGGCTCCATAGACCACAACAAGATCCGTGGGCAAGTCCTCCACCGTCCAGTCCCGCAACGACCCGAACGCCTCGACGTGCCAACCCACAATTCGCAAGCGGCACCCCTATTCTCCGCCGCCTTCGACGGCTATCTTAGATGGATACCAAAGGCGGGAGCGATGCTCAAATGCCATCCCCGCGACGCCTCATCGAGGTCGACCTTCCCATCCGGGAGATCAGCGCCGCAGCCCGTCGTGAGAAGGCTCTCCGGCATGGGCACCTCTCCACGCTCCACCCCTGGTGGGCCCGCAAACCCCTCGGAGTGTCTCGTGCCGAGATCTGTGCGGCTTCCTGGCCGGATCCCGCGGACCCAGCCTGTCCCACCTCCTTTCGCGAGGCCATCCGACGCATCCTCCCACGCCAGGATCCTGCGCTCGGCACCGATGTCCGAATGCAAGAACGCCAAGATCTCCTGGACCTCGTCGCAGCGTTATCCCACTGGGAGAGTGCGACCAATCCCGACCTCATGGAACAGGCATGCGCACTGACCGAAGCCGCCGGGAGGGCCCTGTTTCCGGATCAAGCCCACCCCATGCGCCTTGGTGATCCCTTTGGTGGCGGCGGCACCATCCCCCTCGAGGGCCTGCGATTGGGCATGGACGTCTGGACCTCGGACCTGAACCCCGTCGCGACTCTTCTCTGCCGTGTGGTCACCGAGATTTTTCCGACGCACGGGGAGGAACTGGCCACGGCCGTACGCCAGTGGGGCCGGTGGGTGGGCGAACGGGCCCATGCCGACTTGGCCCACCTCTTCCCCCCCGCTACCGCTGATGAAACCCCCCTCGCCTACCTTTGGTTCCGCACCATTCGCTGCGAAGGGCCGGGATGCGGTGCCGAGATCCCCCTCACCACCAAGCTGGAACTCAGCCTGCGGAGCAAGCGGCCCGCATCGCTCGAGATCCAGGTGGCCTCCGCATCCCGCGTTGAACTCGGCATCACCCAAGCCATGCCGAGCGGCCGGCCAACGGTCGCGCGCGGCGTGGCCACCTGCCCGGTCTGTGGCGCCACCACATCCGCACGAGCCGTGCGCGACCAGTTGCGCGCCCAGCACGGCGGCACATCACAGGCCCGACTGGGGGTCGTCGTCGGAACATCCCCCCGAGCGGGCCGGAACTACCGCCTACCCACCACGGCCGACCAGGCGGCGGTTCTTCAGGCCCTGCGCGAAGTCACCCCTTGCGCGAGCCGCACAAGTGGCACGCTCCCAGATCTGCCCGACGAACCCCTGCCCCCCGATGGCACATTGGGATTCAACATCCGGCCATACGGCATGCAAACATGGGGCGACCTCTTCACCCCCCGACAAAAGCGCGTCCTCCAAGCGCTCTGCCACCATCTGCGGCAGGCCATCGCGGAGATCGCGCGGGAGGAGGGGGTAGCCTTCGCACGCGCGGTGGGCACCTGCCTGGCATTAGCCGTCGATCGCCAGGCCGACTACAACTCCTCCCTCTGCCGCTGGGTCCCGCGAGGGGAGTATATGGGGGACACATTCGCCCGGCAGGCTATCTCCATGGTCTGGGACTTCGCAGAGGTCAATCCCTTTTCGGGAGCAACGGGCAGCTGGCAGGGCGCGGTGGAGTGGGTTGCCCAGGTCTGCGCCACCTGTGCCGGTGTTCGGTCGGGACACGGCGAGACAGCCTGCGTCTCTGCCACCGACCTCCCGCAGGCC
This sequence comes from Bacillota bacterium, assembly GCA_021791995.1. Lineage (GTDB taxonomy): Bacteria > Bacillota > Sulfobacillia > RBS10-35 > JAJYVN01 > JAJYVN01. The sequence goes on along the minus strand of JAJYVN010000047.1, from coordinate 682 downwards.
AACGGGTCCACCCATCTAATCGTGACGGACCCACCCTACTACGACGCCGTCCCGTATGCAGACCTCTCCGAGTTCTTCTACGTCTGGCTGCGCCGAACGGTGGGTGATCTGCACCCTGACCTGTTCTCCGCGTCTGCGGTGCCCCGCAGAAACGAGTGCGTCGTCAACCCCGGTGCCGGAAAGGATCACGACCACTTCCGGGCAACGATGCGGCGCTGCCTCGAGGAGGCCCGCCGTGTGCTGGACCCCGACGGCGTCTGCGTCGTGATTTTTGCCCACCAGTCCGCCGCCGGTTGGGAGGCACAGGTGGGGGCGATGATCGATGCCGGTTGGATCATCAGCGGCACCTGGCCCGTGGACACGGAGATGCCGAGCCGTCTCCGAGCTCGCCACTCTGCGGTGCTGGCGTCTTCGGTGCACATGGTCTGCCGCCCGCGCAAACAAGGCGCGGTCGGCGAGTGGCGCGACATCCTCGACGAGCTTCCGGCACGGGTATCGGGCCACCTCAAACGCCTCCAAGCCGATGGTGTCATGGGAGCAGACGCGCTTTTTGCCTGTCTGGGACCGGCCCTAGAACTCTTTAGCCACTATGACCACGTGGAACGTGTCTCGGGAGAGCGCGAGGAACTCGCCACATACCTCGAGCATGTCTGGGGTGTCATCTCGGAACAGGCCCTGCGCG
>JAJYVN010000046.1:9649-13919 GCA_021791995.1 Bacillota bacterium | reverse complement strand
ATACGCCCACTCATCGTGCACCAGCGCCCCGCCGTTGTTCATACTGCAACGATATCACGCCCGGATCCGAGCCACAACATCTAAGTTACAGCCTATGGGCTGCAAGCCCCCCCTCCCAACCGGATCGTCAGGAACGGGCGGGCAGGAAGTGCTCGATCTCCGTGCGGCTACCGATGATGAACGGGGTCCGTTCATGAATCGCCTCTGGTTGAATCTCGAGAATATCCTGCTCCTCGGAAACCGCGCGGCCTCCGGCACAATCGGCGATGAAAGCGAGGGGGGCCGCCTCATAGAGAAGGCGCAGTTTCCCATTGGGATAGGTACTATCCGACGGATACATGTACACCCCGCCGTTGCAGAGTATCCGATGGAAATCAGCGACTAGCGCCCCAGAGTATCGGGTGGAATGGGGCGTTGCATCCTTGAGCCACGATACAAAGTTACTGACGCGGCGCGACCAGGAAGCGCTGTGCACTTCATTCGCCCCCCAGGAACTGCCCTTCTCAGGCATCGTGACGGGACCACGCCAGTAGAGGAACTCGCCGATGGTCGGATCCAGGGTGAAGAAGTGAACGCCGAGTTCGCGCATGGCGAGTACGAAGAGTGTGGCTGGCCCATACAGCACATACCCGGCCGCCAGCTGGCAGCGACCGGTGGTCAGGACGTCATCCGAACTGCGCACCGAAAAGATGCTGCCGATGCTCAGGTTGACGTCCAGATTGCTGCTCCCGTCGATCGGGTCGAACAGCAGCGCATACTCCCGCTTGTGCCGCGCTAAGTGGAGCCCCTCCGGCATCTCCTCGGAAACGAGGTCGCTGACCACCGGACTACGTAAAAGGTTATTGACGAACGTCGCATTGGCATATGAATCCAGCTGCTGCACCGTCTCGCCCTGCACGTTGATCTGTCCCGTTGATCCGAGCATACCCCGCAAGCCAGCCACCCGCAGCTCCGCGGCGACGCGCTTCGCCGCAAACGCAACCTGCCGCATGAGGGCGCGGAAATCCACAGGCTGGCGCATCAGCGCTAGGTACTCGGGCAAGGTCGTCTCCGCATGCACCACATCCACACCCGGGTCCACATCGACCGTCAACGAACCACTCCTCCCCGCTCGCGCCGGTTCAGCGACGCGTTTGGATGTCGCTTGGGCATTCTATCTCTGGGTGGTCAGCCTGTCCAACACCGGGGATGAAAGGCTCCGACCCGATCTAGCGGCGCACCAGGGCTTCGAGAACGCGCGCCGCAGCCGTGAGGTCCTCCGCAGCACACACCTCCGACGGGGTGCGCCGATAGCGGCAGGGGATTCCAAGAGCGGCGGCCGGTATACCATGGCCCGCACCAAGCGCGGCTGCAGCTGGACTTGTGCCGGGGTCAGCGGCAGTGACCTGGAGTTCCACCCCCGCACGCTGTGCTGCAAGGCGGAGCTCCGTGCGGCCACGGAGGCTCGACACGAGACCACGATCGCTCTCCACCAGTACCGGGCCCTGTCCTAAGCGGATGTCCGAGCCCACGGCCTTGGGCGTATCAGAGGCAAGCGCTGGGCCCACCCCAAGGACGATCTCCGTGTTTGGCCACCGAAGAGCCGCTTCCACGGTGTGGTAGCCAAGTTCGGTCTGCGCACAGAAGACGACCGCCAGGGAGTGGTCACTCCCTCCCAGTCGCCGAAGCAGATCGACGGCCACGGCGCAACCCGCTCGCGTGCCGAGTGCCTTCCCCGAGAGCTGACCTCCCGGAAGCCGCGTTGCGGTGCAATCCCAAACAGCTCGGGATCCAAGGGGCACAGCCGCCTCAGTCGCCGCGCGACCGTGCATGCCAAGATCCAAAAAGAGCCGTTCAAAGGATGGGAGGCCGTCCCCGGGGATGCAACCCACAACCCCTTGGCCCCCCGCGGTCAGGCGGAGTCGGCTGCCGACCAAGGAGGCTGCTCCGACGGCACCCAGGGGAGCAAGGCGTGCAAACCCCCGTCGGTCAATGGAGGGAACAATCACGCCGACCTCGTCGAGTGCGGCCACCAGGACAGTGCGTGGCTCCACCCCCTCAGGGGTGTAAAGCATGGTGAGGTTCCCCGCAGCGTCGACCGCAAAGCGAACACGAATCCCCGACACCCAACGGAGCAGAGCCTGGCGCACCTCCTCTTCATCGCCAGCAGGCCCGGCTAAGTCAGACAGCTCCATAACAAGCGCTGCCAACTCGTCCATCAACCGTTCACCGCCCTCTCCCACACCGCCGCGCGGTCCTCAAGCCACCGCACCAACAAACGGACCTCCTGATCGAGGTCTTCCGGATACAACAGCCCCATCGGCGCATGAAGGTACCGGCAGGGTAGTGAAACCACTGCACTTTGGCCTCCAGCGCGCGCGAAGCGCGCGCCATCGGTGCCACCACTCACCGACTCCTTCCACTGAAAGGGCACCTCGGCCATTCGCGCGGCGGCCACCAACTCACGCACAAGGTCACCGGAGGCGATCATACCCCCGTCTTGGATGGTGATCGCCGGTCCCTGCCCCAAGCGGGTGACTCGGCGGTGGGCAGGAACGCCGGGTAGGTCCGCCGCCGTTGTGGTCTCGACCACAACGGCCACGTCCGGTTGCAACGCCGCCGCGACCGCCGCAGCGCCGCGCGTCCCGATCTCCTCCTGCACCGTGAAGGCAGCCGCAACCGGCAGGGCCAGATCCCGTGTCGCTCGCAAGACCCCAAGTATGGCAGCAATACCCGCTCGATCATCCAGGGCGCAACCGGCAAAGCACTCCCCGATGTCCATCGGCGAACGAGTAAAGCACACAACATCGCCAACCTCTACCCGCCGCTCCGCCGCCGCGCGATCCGAGGCACCGATGTCGATTCGCAGGTCGTCCAGCGCAAGCGCCTGATCCCGCTCCGTGGAAGGAACCAAGTGGATGGGCGGCGACGCTATCACCCCTGAAATCCCGCCGGCACCCACGCGCACGGCCACCCCCGGTAGAAGGCGGAGGTCCATACCGCCCACCGGCTCAAAGCGCAACCAGCCATCATCGTCGATGTGGGTGATGATCAACCCCACCTCGTCGAGGTGGGCGCACAGGACAAGACGCGGCCCAGGCCGATCCCAATGCCGCATCAGGATCAGGTTGCCCATCGCATCCCGATGGCCAACGTCGATAAACGGCCGTCCCAATGCCCAGACAAGGTCGGCAACACGCGATTCATCTCCCGAGACGCCCCGCACCGCACAGAGCTGTTCCAGCCACCCCCGGTCCACCCAATCAAACGCGCAAACCACCCTGCCTTCACGGCGAAAGATCCTGGCATCGATCGACCTCACCGATCTCCTGCGCGAGCGCGACCAGGAGTCGCCCGGTCGCGGCAACATCCGACAGCGCCACCATTTCCACCGGGGTGTGCATCGACCGGAGGGGAATGGAGATGAGCGCAACCGGCGCCCCCGCCGCAGCCAGAGCCCATGCGTCGGTACCCGACGCACCAGCCACCGCCTCTCGCTGGATCGGCATGTCCAACCGGCGTGCCAGCCGAAGGATGCCACGGGTCAGCGGTCCATGCAGACTCGGCCCGATGGCCAGCACCGGCCCCTTGCCAACAATGGCGCGCTGATGCTCCGGGACGCCCGGTTGATCACCAAACCCAACATCGACGATCACCACAACGTCTGGGGCGAGCCGGCGAGAAACGGCCGCGATCCCGCGCAGGCCAACCTCCTCTTGCACGTTCGCTACAACGGCCACGTCCCAGCCCAGCCGGATCCGTTCCAATTGCCGCACGGCTTCGTGCAACGCCGCCACGCCAGCGCGATTATCAAGCCCTGGGGCAACGAGGCGTCCATCGCAGAGTTCCACCGGATCCACCACGAAGTGGATGCGGTCGCCCACCGCGACACAGCCCTGCAATTCCGCACGCCAAAGGCCCGTGTCCAGGGCCAGATCATCAAAGGACGGCAGGCGTGTGCGCTCTTGCGCCGCAGTGAGGTGCGGCGGAACGGTGCAAACCACGGCGGGCACCGGCCGTCGTCCCTCCACGATAACGCACTGGCCAAGGAGCGCCCTCCGATCGATGCCGCCGATCGGGGCAACGCGCAAAAAGCCCCCTGGCAAAAGCCGCGTCACCACGAGGCCAATAACGTCCAGGTGCGCCCCCATCGCTAGAAGCGGGCGGTGCCCCTCTGCGTTCGGCGCATCGGCGCCGCGGAAGATTCCCCACGTATTCCCGAGGGCGTCCGCTCCGACCTCGTCGACCAACGGCGCCCACCGTTGCTGCAACCACTCGGCGGCTCCATGCT
>JAJYVN010000046.1:0-9639 GCA_021791995.1 Bacillota bacterium | reverse complement strand
ACACCCGCAGAAGATCCGTAAGGAACACGGCCAAATCCTCCAGAGGATTCACCACCCCTAGATCCCTATCGGCGTCCGCGGACAAAAACGCGCACAAGGCGCGCAAACGGAGCGGGTAGGCGGATCACGCGAATCATGAGCAACCCGATCCCCTCCTTCCGTCGGGCCGCGCCCAGAACGCTCCCGGGCCAGCGGTCCAGCGTATGCCGTGAGGGGAACGTTGGCTCCATCCGCCCTCAGGAGCCTTCGGCATGTGCGGGCCCGTCGCCTGCGGACTGCCGTAGGCGATGGAAACTTGCCACTACATCTTGCTGACCATACACAGCAGAGCCAGCCACGAGCGTGTCCGCACCAGCGGCGACGACCGCAGGCGCGGTGTCAGCCGTAATACCGCCGTCCACCTCGATGTTTCCGCTCCATCCTCGGGTCTCCGCCTGCGCACGAAGACGACGCACCTTCTCCAGAACGGCCGGGAGGAATGCCTGCCCACCAAACCCTGGATTGACCGTCATCGCTAAGATGAGGTCGCAGTCATCCCAGACGTACTCGACCGCACTCTCCGGTGTCGCCGGATTGAGTGCTACCCCGGCTCGGGCGCCACTCGCACGGATGGCGGCAAGGGTCCGCTGCAGGTGCGAGCAGGCCTCCGCATGCACGGTGATCCCGTTTGCTCCCGCGCGTGCAAAGGCGTCGAGGAACTCCTCCGGGTGCACCATCATTAAGTGGACATCGAGGTACAGCTTCGTACAGCGACGCACCGCCCCCACGACGAGCGGACCAAAGGTCAAGTTCGGTACAAATCGGCCATCCATCACATCCAGATGCAGGATCTCCGCACCCGCCTGTTCGGCAACCCGGCAAGCCTGCCGGATATCGCTCAGATCGGCCGAAAGCAGGGAAGGGGCCACCCGCACCGGATGGCGCGGACCACCACTGGACACCATGATGCATTCCACCCCTCCGCCACAACTAGAAAACGCGAAAGCGCTCCCGTACTTCTGCCAAAAGCGCTCGGTACCGCTCGTGCCGCCCCACATCGATGCGCCCGGACGCCACCGCCTCCGCTATCGCACAGCCGGGTTCGCCATCATGCAGGCAACCATGGAAATGGCAGTCCTGCGCAACAGCAGCGAACTCAGGGTAGTACGCACCAAGGTCAGCTGGATCGAGGTCTTCGAGATCGAGTCGGCTGAAACCCGGCGTATCCGCCACCCACCCATCGGTCTTTGCTCCCGCCAGAGGCAATAGTTCCGTGTGCCGGGTGGTGTGTCGCCCCCGACCAAGGCGAGCCGATAGAGCGGCCGACCGGAGGAGTCTCTCTGGGCAGATCCGGGAGAGTAGCGCCGACTTGCCAACGCCACTCGGTCCAGCCAGGACGCCGAGCCGCGAACGCAAAAGAGACCGAGCCTCCTCAATCCCCTCCCCGTCACGCGCCGACGTCAGGACCACGGGAACACCCAGGGTGCGATACGCAGCCAACTGGGTCTCCGCCTCCGTGCGCTCGTCCGGTGTTAGTAAGTCCGCCTTGTTGAGACAAAGCACCGCCTCGCACGCATCCCGCCGCACCGCCACCAGCAGACGATCGACGTAGGCAAACGAGAAGGGCGGTTCGGCCCAGGCCGTGACGATCAGCACCAGGTCCACGTTCGCGACAGGTGGGCGCGGAAGAACATTCCGCCGGGGCAAAACGGCCTCAATCCGCCCCTCCCCATCCCCCAAGTCCGTGCAGCGGACGCGGTCCCCGGCCAACACCGCGCCAAAGTCGGCTTCACCCTCGGCACGGCGCGGGCCCGCCCCGTGCGGTGCGCGGCGTTCCCACCGAGCATCCGCCTCCGCGTCCCCTTCATCGGTCGCAGCCATTGCATCCCCATGTTCCCGTTCGCGCACCTGACGCCACACGGAGCCGCGCGGGCGCATTCGCCCACGCGGCCGACAAAGGAGGGATCGACCCTCCAGCGATACCTCATACCACCCGCTCCACGCACCGATAACGATGCCCACCGGCCTATCCGTCTCTTGCATGGCACCACCTCACCGCTCAACCCGCGCTGGTTCCGGAGTCCCCACCCGGCCCCGGCAGACTTACGGAACGCTCCGAAGATGAGGTGCTGGAAGAAGATGTGCTGGAAGGAGAGGAGGTGGTACTGGAACTCGTCGACGACGTGCTCGAACTGGCACTCCCCGGGGAGGTCACCGTCCCACTCGCCATCGTGCTGCCATTCTCTTGCCAGATCCAGACCGCCCCATGCGGGGAGGCCCAGCAAAGCTGGACCGAGAAGGATGTCCCGGCAGGGACGGGCGCATTGAAGAGCAGCCTCGCTGGCTGAGTGCTGTCGAGCCCCTGGATCGTCACCGCTTCATTCTGATCAGATGTCCCGGCACTGGCGGTCTCCGTTAGCGTCTGGCTATAGACACAACCAGTGCTCACCGTCAGGTTCACCGTCATCCCCGGCTGCAGGGGCGTACCCTGCGTCGGAGTCTGCGCGAGCACGTCGCCCGAAGGCCAGTCACCCTTCTGCTGGGTGACGGTCCCCAAACTCACGTTGTCACTCGTGAGCTGCGACTGCACGGCCTGCTCCGCGGTACCCACAAAGTCTGGCAGGAGCTGCGAACCCGGCGCCGGCCCTTCGCTTAAGGTGATGGTCACCGTCGTGGTCGCCGCAACCGAAGCGCCCGGGCCTGGATCGGTGGACACTACATACCCCTGGGTGATGGTGCTGTACTGCTCCGTCGGAGAGATCACAACATCGGAACTGGGAAATCCAAGCGCCTCCAAGTCGGACTCGGCGGTGGCCGGTGGCGCACCCGCAAGGTTCGGAATCGTGATCATCTGAGGCCCCTCGGAGTATAGGATGTCGATCTTGAAATCCTTTTTGACCTGTGTCCCCGCCGCTGGCGTGACACTGACCACGTTCTCGGGGGTTACCGAAGACGAGTATTCCCCATTCTCGCCGTAGGTCAGCCCCAACTTGGTCAGTTCGCTCTCATACACAGCCAAGGATGTGTTGTTATAGGCTGGGATCGTCACGACCGGAACATCGATCCAATGCATAAAGAGCCGGTCCCCGCCATACAACAACGCCCCCAGCACCACCACCACGCCGACCAGGCTTCCGATGATCCGACCCGCGCGGACCTTGCGCGGTCGTTGTTTACCGCCCGTACGGCGCCTCCGTTCTCCCCCGTGGTTGCCCGCCTTGCCGGCCGTAGGCCCTACCTCCCCACGTACTGCCTCTGGTTCCGCCGCCTCCGCGGGTGCTGCGAGCGCTAGTGCGGGCGGCTTGCCCACCGAGAGGGCCTGAATGTCAGCCAGAAACAGGTCAGTCGACGCATAGCGGTCCTCCGGAGCTATCGCTAGTGCCCGTTTGAGCACTGCAGCGTAGCTCGGAACCTCGTCTGGACGCAGTCGGCAGGGAGGTTCCCCCAGCGCTCGCAGATCATCGTCCGTCTCCGGGAGATGCCCGCAAAGCATCTCGTAGAACATCACGCCCGTGGAATAGATGTCGGAACGCACATCGGTCTGACGCCCCTTGATCTGCTCCGGTGCAGCATAGAAGGCCGTACCCACGATGCTGGCATCATCAACGAGCGTCCCCGTCGTCCCGATCTCGGCACGGGCGATACCGAAGTCAGCCACCTTCACGCGGCCGTCCTGCGTCAGGAGCACGTTCTGGGGCTTGACGTCTCGGTGAATCACGCCCGCCCGGTGAGCATGTCCCAGCGCCTCCAGCACCTGCCGCAGGATCACCAGAGCCCGTCGGGGGTCCAGCGACCCTTCCTCCACGATTCGTTCTTTCAGCGTCCGCCCATTGATGAATTCTTGTACGATGTAGTAGAGATCGGATCCTTCCTGTCCCACATCGTAGACAGCGACAATATTTGGATGACTCAGGCTCGCCGCGGCCCGAGCCTCCCGCCGGAAGCGTCGCACAAAGTCCTGATCGTCCGCAAACTGCGGGCGCAAAATCTTGAGCGCAACCTGCCGATGCAGGAAAGTATCCAGCCCCCGATAGACGGTGGCCATGCCTCCCGCGCCGACGCGCTCCTGCACTACGTAGCGCTCGCCGAGCATACGCCCGATCAAGCTCTCTGCCTTCCTTCCCTCGGCCGCCCCCGCTCCCCTGTGCGAACAGCGACGACGGTGACGTTATCTGGCCCTCCGCGCTCATTCACCACAGAAATGAGACGCGCGCAGAGCTCTTCGGGTGCCAGATCCGCAGCGACCGCACCAGTCAGCTCCGCATCTTCGAGGACCATGGTGAGGCCGTCCGTGGCGAGCACCAACCAGTCTCCAGATTCGACGCCCAGGCTCCCACTTTCGACCGCCAGGTCCCCGGGAATCCCGAGAGCCCTGGTCAGCAGGTTGCGCTGAGGATGGAACCGGGCCTCGTCCATGGCGATCACGCCGTCCTCCACCAATTCCCCGGTCACCGAGTGGTCATGCGTCAACACACGAAGGCTCCCCTGCCGCCACAAATAGGCCCGGCTATCGCCGACATGCGCCCAAACGCAGCGGTGGGCATCGCCCGGAAGGACCAACGTGGTCAGTGTCGTGGCCATCCCCGCCACCTCTGGATCCTGGACAGCCCTCTGCAGGACGCGATGGTGGGCCACCGAGACGGCGTTCTTGAGCTCTTTCAACGACCCACGGCTTGAACGCACAAGTTCCTGCAGCGTATGAACGGCGATGGCACTTGCCACCTCTCCGCCAACATAACCGCCCAGGCCATCTGCGACCGCCAGCAGGAGCCCGCCGTCCTCCAGTGGCACCAGGCAATAACTGTCCTCGTTCTTGGCGCGCACTCGGCCAATGTCGCTCAGGCCGGCGAACTCCACAACGGCGACTTCCCACCTTTCGCTTGCCATATACCGCTTCGAACGGTCGCATGCAACCCACGTAAATTCGTCAATTCGCCTTCATCCCCTCTGGATCGTGTCCAAGAGACCTCCGGAAGAAATTCCACCGATCGGTCGCTCCTGGAGCGAATCGGAAACGACGCCCGATGCCAGGGTGCGATGGCGTAACTGACCGCACGCTGCGTCAATGCTGGTCCCGAGCTGGCGCCGGACGGTCGCTGGTACACCCATCCGGCTCAACAGAGCGGCAAATTCGGCCGTGGCGCGCCGACTGGAGGGTAGCAGCGCGCGTTCCGCGACCGGATTAAGCGGGATCAGATTGACATGACACGACATACCACGGAGGAGGTCGGCCAGTTCGCGAGCGTGCTCAGGGAGATCGTTCACCCCCGCAATCAGCACATACTCAAAGGTCAACCGCCGACGCGTTGCCTCCTGGTACCGGCGGCAGGCAGGAATGAGGGCGTCAAGGGGATATCGGCGATTGATAGGCATCAGCCGGTCCCGCACCTCGTCGTTGGGAGCGTGCAGCGAAACAGCCAGCGTGATGGGCATCTTCTCCTGGGCCAGACGGTCGATTGCGGGCACGAGACCAGAGGTGGAAACGGTCAAATGGCGCCAACCGATGCTGCAACCCTCCGGCAGATGGGCAAGGGACACGAAACGGAGGACCGCATCCAGATTCTCGAGCGGCTCCCCCATGCCCATGACCACAATCCGGCTGACACGATCGAAGGGTGGATCGGCCCGCAGTCCCTGCCGGAGGTCCCGCTGCGCAACCTGCAACTGCGCCACCATTTCACTGGCCCCAAGGTTTCGGCGGAGCCCACCGATGGTGGAGGCACAGAAGCGACATCCCATGCGGCAGCCGACTTGGCTTGAGACACACAGTGAATACCCGAAGCGGTAACGCATCAGGACTGTCTCCACCGTCTCTCGGTCCGTCAAGCGCAGCAGATACTTCACCGTGCCGTCCACCGGGTCCGCCTGTCGCCGCAAAATCTCGGGCACAGGCACAAAGCTGTCTTGTGCCAACCGTTCCCGCACAGACTGCGGCAGAACAGTGATCTGGCGGAGATCGGTGACAGCCCGACTATGCAACCAAGCGATGATCTGGCGAGCCCGGTAGCGGGGCTCTCCGAGCGAACCGAGGTATGCCTCCATCTCCTCCGGCAAAAGCGCCAGAAGATCCACGGGGACCCTTCCATCGGGCCTAGGCGGCGGAAGCCACGCGCGGGGGGGAGGCAGAGGTCGAAGCGTCTGGACCATGCGGAACTCACTCCCTTCGCGGTTCCAGGCGTCGCAGTCCGGCAATAAAAAACCCCTCGGTTCCGTGCCGATGGGGCCAGAGGCTTAAGCGCCCCAGCGCCACCGACGGCTCCTCCCGCAAAGCCTCAGGGAGCACCTCACGCAGGTCGAAGGACGTGAAGTCCGGATGCCGATCCAAAAACGATGCAACCACTTGCTCATTCTCCTCCGGCTCCGTGGTGCACGTGCTGTATACAAGGGTACCCCCGGGGCGGACACAGCGCGCCGCCGCATCCAGGAGCTCACTTTGGAGCCGAGCCAAGGCGGGGATGTCCTCCGCGCGCTTTCGCCAGCGCAGGTCCGGTCGCCCCGCCAGGACGCCCAAACCGCTGCACGGAACATCCGCCAGCACGCGATCACATTGACCTGCCCACTGGTCCGGCAAGTCGCGGGCGTCCCCCAAACGAAACTCCACAGACCGCAACCCGAGCCGCTCACAGGCCTGCCGGGCCAGCGTAAGGGGTCCGGGACCGATGTCGTTGGCGATAACACGCCCACGATCGCCCATACACTCTGCCATCTGCGTTGTCTTGCCCCCTGGGCCCGCCGCGATGTCGAGGCAGACATCCCCCGGCTGAGGATCCAGGACCACGACAGCCAGCATGCTCGCTTCACCCTGCACGGTGGCTTGCCCCTGCCGCAGGGCCGCCAACCTCCCTGGATTCGACGCGCGCCGCAGGATGACGGCTTCCGGGAGCCACCGGCCAGACCGCGCGTCCACACCCTCGACCTGCAATGCGTGCAGAAGATCGGCACCATCTTGTCGGATCCGATTGGCGCGGAGCACCACCTCGGACGGTCGGTTATTGGCTTCGAGTAGCGCCACTGTCTCCGCCGGACCTAGGCGTTGGAGATAACGACGCACAAGCCAAGCAGGGTGTGAGTTCGCCTCGCCCAGCGCATCCGCATCCTCGAGCCGCACGTCCTGGGGTTCGGCCACCGGTGCGTTGGCGATAGCCCGCAGCACCGCATTGACGAACCCAGTCGCGCCCGGCCGATGTCCCGGACCTCCGACCAGGGTCACGGCGGTATCCACCGCTGCGAAACTTGGGACGCTGCGCAGGTGGCGCAACTGGTACAACCCAAGGCGCAGCGCCACCCGTACGGAGGCGTCCAGGGATGCCTGGGGACGGCGCACAAAGCGTGCCAACTCCGCATCGAGGGCGCGTTGCCATCGCACCACACCGTAACAAAGTTCGGTGGCCAGCCCGCGTTCCCGCGGGTCCGTGATCCCTGTCAGACATCGGTTGAGTGCATCGGAAGCGGTTGCGCCCCTCTCCGTCGCCAGAAGGGCAGCATAAGCGGCGCCCCGCGCGGGCCCAGCCGACCGCTCACTCAAGGCGCTCCCCCAGTTGCAGGCGATGGCCGTTCACGTAGTCCCACGCCATCATGGGGCGCTTGCCTGGGGGCTGCACGCGCCGGACCAGCACCTGTCCCCCACCGGTCGCCACCTGAATCCCCTCTCCCGGAATCACGGCGGTCATCTCCCCTGGGGCATTCTGCGGTTTCGTGCGCGATACCACATCCATCTCTAGGAGCTTGAGCCCGCTCGGTGTCCCAAGCCCCGGATGCGGCGCCAGGGAACGTGCGCGGGTCACGAGTTGGTCCGGCAAGAGCGACCAGTTCACCACCTGCTCCGCGGGAGTGATCTTCGGTGCCATCACCACTTGGCGTTCATCTTGCGGCACGGCGGTTGCCTTGCCCAAGGCCAGATCATGCAACACCACACGCAACAGGGAGCTCCCCATCTGCGCCAGGCGATGCGCCAACGTTTCACCGTTGTCCTCGGAGGCGATGGCCAAGCGCTCCTGCGCCAGAATATCGCCAGCATCGAGTTTCGGCGTCATGTACAAAATCGTGACACCCGTTTCTACATCACCGTTCCAGAGGGCCCGGCGAATGGGGTCCGCACCGCGATAGCGCGGCAAAAGCGACGGATGCACGTTGATCGCGCCCAGCCGGGGCAACGTCAAAAGCGCCGTAGGAATCATCTGACCGTACGCGGCCGTCACCAGTACATCCGGTTTCAACGCCGCAATCTGTGCCTGGAAGTCCGGGTCCTTTGCCTTTTCGGGCGTGAGGACCGTCAAATCGTTTGTAGACGCGAGACTGCGCACGGGGGTGGCCGCGAGCCGCATACCGCGGCCAGCGGGACGGTCTGGCTGCGTGACGACAGCCTGGGGCGTGATGTCGGCCGCCAGAAGACCGTCCAAGATCTCGGCGCCAAATGTGGAACTCCCACAGAAGACGATCTTGAGCTTGCTCTCGGGCGTCGCATGCACGATGCGTGTCGCCCGATCGGTGAAGAGAATCCCGTCTAAATGATCGATCTCGTGCTGCAGGACCCGCGCAAAGTATCCCTCGGCGTCAATCCACACCTCGTGACCGGTCGGATCCAAGGCATGAACCCGCACACGCTCCGCGCGCTCCACCTCACCGGTCACCCCAGGAATCGATAGGCACCCCTCCATCGGTTGCCGCTGACTGCCCTCGGCAAGGACGACCTCCGGATTGACCAGGGCACAGTGATCCGAGCCCGCATCGGCCACGATCAGACGTAGGCTGACCCCGACTTGCGGCGCTGCAAGGCCGACGCCCTTCGCATCGTACATGGTCGCCTCCATCCGCGCGAGAAGGCCTCGCACCATCCGATTCACGTGGCGTACCGGCTTGGCCTTTCTCCGGAGGACCTCATGCCCCGGCGCATCCAGCGTAACGATCTTCATCACCGCACCATGCGATGCGTCTGCGCGTTGCTGCCAGTTCTCGAGCTGCTCCTTCTGCACCAAAAGCCCCCTCCGGGATTCCACCAACGCGTATTCTACCGAACTTGGCACACCTGCGCCGCGTCGTTCCGCTGTGGATCGCCGCGCTTTCGGTCAGAACCTGTACGTACTGCCGTCAGGGGTGGGGCGTAAGGAGGGGATAGACGGAATGGGACTCGGTCCCCCGACGGCACCGGCCGTGGCGGCGCGGGCCGCATGCGGCAAATCAAGGATCCGTTTCCGCACGCTCAAGTCGAGGTCTTCGCCCTCCTCTAGCGACGCGAGCCCGCCTCCCCCGAAAAGCCTTGTCCAGGTTCTGTCTGTTTGCCTGTGATCGGATTGCCCGTATTTACGCAATATAAAACCGACACGGGATGATTGCCGCGTTTGAGACGTCTTTTTGTTGCGGTTCCGGATCAGGCTGCCGGCTTCACCTCCACTTCAAGCCCGAGCCGCCGTAGACGGGCAATCGCGGCACGCGTCCCTGCTGCCTTCCGGCGTTCCTCGTGGAAGTTGGCCCCCAACTCCTTGCACTTAGTGCCATCCCGGAGCATGTAGTACGCGGTCTCCAGGATGTGCCGACCGACTGCCACCGCAGCCTTCTTCTTGCCTCGTCGCGCTGCCAGGAGTCGGTAGGTCGCACCCAGATAGGTCCCGACGCTCCGCCCAGCCGCCTGTTCCGCCTGCACAAGAATTGTCTTGAGCATCT
>JAJYVN010000045.1 GCA_021791995.1 Bacillota bacterium | reverse complement strand
CCGTCTTGGTGAGAGGTTCTCGCCGGATGGGTGCGGCTATCCGAGCCGATTCCGGTGCGTGCACTGTGGCTGAACGGGCGACGCAAACGTCGTGGCGGCCTTGAACCTGAAGCAGAAGTGGGATCGAACCTTCCGGTATCCCACCCAACAGCAAGCCGCGCCCGAAAGGGAGGCGCAGCCGCGAGCCGAGAGGGCTCACCAGAGATGGTGGGGGGTAACGTCCGACGCACGACGGATGCCCCTCGAGCCTTCTGCCCTTGCGGCCAACGTCGGAAGGCGCTGGTCCGTTGTGAGTGCGCAAAGGGCCTCCTGCGAGAGGCATAGGACGACTCCCAATAGCCTGTCGACCCGACTCACGCGCAAAGGGGTCGACTCCTTCTCCGCAAGGGGAGAAGGAACCAAGGGCAACCGGCGCAAGCCGGATTGGGGCGGCACGAACAACGATGGTCTCGGTGTGTCAAGCAAATCAGGCAGCAGTTGACACCACATTGGGCCTGATGTTGTACGACGAAGCACAGGGTATCGACTGGGGCTGGCCAGCGATGGACGGTGCTACGACGAAGGCGCCTCTCGGGGAGGTGGCAGGGCACCAAATCCGACGGACCGGGGCACCTCCCAGTCCGGTTCAATGGGTTCCCCCGAAGCAAAGATGTCAGAGTTGTTGGCGCAGTACTCCTGCGACAAGAGCCTGGCCCACACGTCCGGTTCTCCGAAAACCGAGTTGCGCCCTTTCCAAACGCATAGCGATTTCTTCCCGCGGGCCATTGGTGGCTAAGCCGATCAGCGCCATGGTCAGCTGCCGTTCCGCCCAAGCGGCCGGTTCATCCCCCAAAAGGAGGCGATCCACCCAGCGGAAGGACGTGGCTGGCTCCTCTAGATCTTCGACGACGAGTCGCTCCTGTGCTTCGAAAGAGTCGGCCCACATGCCTTGCTCCAGTGCATCGTAAAACGTGGCCTTTCGGACGCCCTCCATAAGGTCAGTGTGGGAAGTACACGTAGCCGACGGTCCATTCCACAAGCGCCATGCGTGAGCGATCGCCCGAGATCGCAGGCAGGAGCCGTCGGTTTCTTGATGTTGATGGAAAACAGTAGAATCACTGAAAAGAGAGCTTTCCAGATGGCACGCAAGTGGTCGACTGTGAAATCGGGGGTGTGAAGCAAGGTACGTGTTGATCTCCGCGCTCCACACTGCCGCCAAGCAAGCGCCGCGGAGCATGTCTTCAGAGATCGGTGCTGAACCGTGCTCCGATAAACGTAAGGCTGTTGCGATAATGGTCAGGCACATATCGAGATCCGATAGGGCCGAGGCCCCGAGGGAAAAGATGTCCGCCGAGCGGGGTAGTACGGCCTGGAACGGTGTTGGCAGTGATGGGAGGTCTGAGGTGAGTGGAGCCAGATACGCTCCAGCGGCCAGCCGGACCCACCAGAAATGTGCTCGAATCGGTTCCAGGGCAGCCCGTGCTCGATCCAGGAGCACTAAGCTCAACGCTTCAAGCAGGCGTACATGCGTCGTTGTCGCGCCCTCGCGGAGCCATGTGGTCAAATGAGTGGGATCGGTGCCCGCTAATTCAGAGTAGTGCATCACAGCTTGCTGACCGCTCTCCCGTGCCCAGTCGTAAGCGCCAATCCACAGCGCTCGCCGTGTTCGCACTCGGTCAAGGTCAGCCATTTCGTCGGAGAACACCGGGGTGCCACGTCCCAGACGGAATTCATGCCGTACGGCATAACCGCTTTGCGCCGCATACAGCAATACGTTCATCACCACGGATGGCATGCGGTGTCGCTCAGCGATCTCTCGGATCCATTCGATGGGGCGCTCTCCGCGGTAAACAGCATCGCGGTCTCGTTCCCAGCGATCCATTGTATCGGGGCTGTATGCGCCGGTTCGGCACAGTTGGGCTACGGAGATCACATGGGCGGGTATGGGCCGTTCCCCTTTCCACAACCATTCGACGCGGAGAAGAGGGGCTACGTCGCAGAACCGGATCGTACCGTCGATTTCGGGGAAGCGCTTGTTCACGAGGAACGCCAACCGGAGTAATTCGGGATACGTCGCACCGTTCAGGGTCGCCAGAAGGATGAGAACGGAGCGAGCAACTGCCAGTCCACTCTCATCGACCAAGACTCGTGTGCCTGCGAGTCCGGAGCGAAGGACTTCTGTGATCTGACGCACCGTCAGTGGGCCCCTGGAGCCGAGCATTCCGTTCAAGATAGCTGTGAGTTCGCGTAACTCTGGATCACTCCATAGCACCATATCGGAGAAGCCAAACCGGAACAGATGCTGTGCGTTATCGAATTGGTCATGGTGCGCTGTTACCTGAATGGCGGTGGGTCCTCGCCGCAACCGGCGATTGAGTCCGAGCCAAGTGTGTTCCGCGGTCGCCCGCTTGTCCCATTCCGCCTCCTCATCGGGGCTCCACGCTGCCAGCACACCCTCGTCTTCGGGTGGCTGTGGGGCTGGCGGTGCTGTTTTCAAGTGCCGCAGGTCGCGAATCAGTATGTAGAGTTCATCGGCAACCTTGGCCAATTGGCGTCCGAAGGCCCCATTGGCAGCGACCCCAGCTTGCCAGCAGAGCAAGAGGATACGGCGTGAACGCTGTGCCAACGGCCATGCGGTCTGACGTGCATCGCACATGTTCCACAGGCGCGCAAGATCGCCAAAGGCGCAGGCAATAACACTGGCGAAGTGGGAAGGGCTAGAGTACAAGGGGTCTGCGATGGATAACCGCAGGTGTTTGGGTTTGTGAGCATCCAGTCCAGCTTCCGCTGCAATTTGCATCAGCGCTGATTCGATATCCTTGGCTTCTTGGCGAGCCGTATCGGACACCTGACCAAGGGAGGTGGCTTCGTTCAGGAGAGCCGCGGCCCTCCAGCGATACTGCTCAGCGGCGATAACCCGCATCTGAACCTCGTCGCGTATGCTGTTCCATTGTCTGTGCAACGCGGCCGCTCGTGACAGACTGTCCGCTGCATCGCGAAACTGCCCTAGCGCGCCCAGGCATGATGCCCGGTCATACAATGCGTAGGCTCGCGATCGTTCCGATGTTTCAGGAAGATCCATGCCAAACCGCTCATAGATCGCCAGGGCCAGATCGAGCGAGTGAATCGCAAGTTGATACGCATACGTTTCCTTGGCGCGCAAACCGTCGCGCCGCGCCGCTTCGGCGAAGCGGAAAAACTCGATGCCTACGGGTCTGTGGTTTTCGACGAATTGCTGGATGTCTGCGCCGACTTCGCCGATGTGCCTCCGTGGAGTGGCCACGGGGGCGAGGTCAGCCAGATGGAAGAGCGTCAATCGCTCTCCGGCCGTTACGCCGAGCACAGAAGAGACGTCATCCAGAAGCCGCGCCAAGGCACCGAGGCGATTGTGGCGTTTGCCCGTCACCGTGCTGGTCTCTTCTGCTCCGGTGCGAAGCCTGCGTTTTAACTCCCGCAGCATCCTCGAATTGACATCCGTCCTGCCAACCCCATGAAGAACGGCGAGGAGTTCGACGTCCGACCTATACCACTGGGAAATGAACGGACCAGCCCCGCCCCAACTCCCCTCGGGAGTGGTGCCATCTGCCGGTACGGCGGATGTTGATTTGATGAACGACACCGTCAGCCCCCGCTTTAGGCGCCTCCGAGTAGCCGAGAGGACTTTGGATCCCATGCGCGCACATCAAATACGCAGAAGCGAGTTGCTGTTCCGGACGGAAATTGCCCTACTGTGGACCAATTCTCCAACGGTGCGGACACCTCCTTCTTGGCCCGGTCCGTTATGCTGAAACACACTCGCTCATGGCACACGCACACAGCATCGGCAGGAGGACTGGCGATGGAGTACGGATCAAGCGTCGTGATGGGGCGTAGACAACTTCTCGGGCACATGGCAGGAGGAGCGGTGCTCTTAGGGGGAGCATCATCGATCCTGGCGGGCTGTGGAGGCGCTCCGACAAGGTCACCATCGCGGCCCACGATTGTCTTTGAGCCGCGCAATAGTTCTGCTGCCAGTTTCTCGTCGATGCTCGGTCCGATGAAAGAGGTCCTCGCTGGCTTTGAGCAACAGTATAAAGTCAATGTGAACGTTGTCGTGTCGCCAGGTACCTCCGGAAACATTGCGGCGATGATTGCAGGTTCGGGAGCGGATATCATCTCTGACCTCGACTATGCACCGTATGTTCAAGAAGGAAACTACCTCATGGATCTGACCCCTCTCCTAGCCCGAGACAAGATTGCGACGTCCATTTGGTCGCCGGCACAGATAAAACTCTACCAGCAGCCCAATGGTCTCTTTGCGTTGCCGGATTACTTCGGAACAATGGTCTACTTCATCAACCTATCCGATTTCGATAATGCAGGTGTGATCTATCCTGACGCGAGTTGGACCTCTAAAGACCTGGTGAACCTTGCGAGGAGACTCTCCACGCCAGCTTCGGGGACCACTCCTGCGCATTACGGCGCAAACATTGACTGGGACTGGGTCGACGGCGAAGAAAACCAGTGGGCGTTTCTTGGCTTCGGGGGTTCCATCATCAATGCGGACGGGACCCAGAGCACGCTCAGTCAGTCGGGTTCCGTTGCCGCGGGCAATTGGGTGTATGAACAGTTGCTCTGGCCAGGGATTGCCGCTCCGCGGGTCCTTCCCGTGACGGGCTACGAGGCGCAGCAAATTACATCCGGTGTTGTCAGCATGTCGATCTGTGGGACCTGGGACCTACTGCCCGTCATCTCGGCGGTACAGAGTAGTTTTAACTGGGATTTCCTGCCTTTTCCTGTGCTGCCCAGTGGCCGATTCACCCTCGGCACCAATGACTTTTATGGAATTAATGCCGAGACAAAGTACCCAGAGCAAGCATGGCAACTCCTCAAATGGCTCTCCGCAGAAACCACTTGGCAAACCGCGATGATGAAACTACTGCTCATTTCTCCGGCACTAAATAGTCTCTGGGAAACATGGTTATCGCTCTTGGTGTCCGTAGTGCCCATCCTCAAGGGTAAGAGTCTGCAATGGTTCGCGGATGCAGCACAGCAGGGGTATGCCATTCCCCGGACATACTATGCGTATGAGGACACGGCAGCGCTCGGTATCCTGAACACCTTCTTGTCGCAGCTGGCTACGCAAAAGTTAACCAGTGTGTCGCAAGCCTTTGCCTTGGCGGATCAGCAAATTAACTCGTTTGAGCAACAGGCCAAAGGTCAGGCCGCAGCCCAGGCAGCTCTTGCCTCGCAACTCCGAGCCGTTACCAAAAGCGGCGGCAATTTCGCCGCTCCGAGCACGACAGGGCAAGGGGTTCCCTACACAGATGGTTCGGCTTACGTCCAGGCCCAGAATGGCGTTTACACCTTGCTAGGCGACGGATGGGATGTTTATGGTACGTCGGATAATTGTGTCTTTGCTGGGATGCCTGTTACCGCGTCGGTCGGGGAATGGTCTTGTCGGGTCACCACCATTACGAATCTGACCTGCCCGCATCTGAGCCAATGGAGCAAGGTGGGCATCATGGCTCGTGGCGATCTGAGCGACGATACTCCATTAGTTATGGCTGAAGTTACGGGCCAGCATGGAGTGCAAACCAATGTGCGCCCGGTGTACGGGCAGGGCGTGAAGGGTAATGTTGCCCCCGACCCAAGCCTCCCGGCAACAAGTTCTTCGACCAAAACGAGTACGGTGGCGTCTCCGCCGAACAAATCAGGATTGGTGTCTGGTATCGATCTAACGAGTAGCAATGCGCAAGCGCAGGCGAATTACCTACTGAAGCCGTTATGGATCAAACTGCAACGCAAGGGATTGATTTGGACCGTTTACACGTCGTTTGATGGCACGACCTGGACGATCGCAGGACCGACTCTCACCGCCGAAATGGGTGGTTGCTGGGTCGGTATTTTTGCTTCGGCGCACAACGGTTCCTTTGGTGACAAAGGGTATATCCGGGGGGTTGTGGATAAGGTCAGCTTTACGCCGACGGTCCTTGCGCAAATCGGCCAGAAGGGGATCCCGCCCGCAGCCGGTCCCGTTCCTTCCAATTGGGCCACCGCCGTGGCCCCGATCACCGCTTCGACCGTGCATTCGTCGGCGACCTCTGCTTCCCGTGCGGCGTCTAAGGCGAAGGCTGGTGGGTGAAGAGGTCAGGCTTCTACATCCTCATGTTGGATTGTCTGGGGGGCGTGGCAAAATGGCAGAACGTGTCCGCATTGCGTTCATCGGTTGTGGCGCAAACAGTCGCGGTCATATTCGATCCGTTATGTCGATTCCCGAGGCTGAGGTGGTGGCCATCTGCGATGTGAATCCTGCGGCTATGAACGACATCACAGACAAGATACCAGGGGCTGCATCACTACCTTGCTTCTCGGACTATCGGGTGATGATCGATACCATCAAGCCCGACGGTGTTGTCATCTCCATCCCGCACGCGCTTCACGAGGAAACGGTGGCGCATGCCCTTGCGGCTGGGGTGCATGTCGAAGTGGAGAAACCAATGGTTGTCAATGCTGAGCAAGCGCGCCGCCTCATCGAGTTGCGTGACCGGTATCGTCGGGTGCTGCTCGTGGGTTACCAGCGCCACTACCTGGGGCCATACCGCTGGGTCCGCGACGTCCTTTCGTCAGGGCTATATGGCCCGATCCACTTCATCGAGTGCTGGCTTGCCCAGGATTGGAAGGGCGCCGGGTGGCGCAGCGTTCGGGCGCTCTCCGGCGGCGGTGAACTTGCCGACTCTGGGAGCCATCTGGTGGACGCCGTGTTCTGGATGAGTGGACTGGTGCCGGAGGAGGTATTTGCTCTGATCGACTGCCGTGGCCGCGAGGTGGATGTCTTGTCGGCGATCACCTTCCGCTGCGAGGGGGGCGCCCTGGGGACCATGGCCATCGTCGGTGAACACCCGATACGGATGGATGAAGGCATGCATTTCTGGTGTCGCGACGCGTGTATCACGGTGGAGGGGTCCGTCTGGGGAGCGCGGCAACCAAGGGTGACCGTGCAGCGCAAAGGGGAGGATCCCCAGGCCGTGCTACCCGAAGACATGAAGGCATTCCCGGGCAGCAAGGATCAGAATTTTGTGCGAGCCATCCAAGGTGGGGAGGAAGTTCAGGCACCTGCCGAATGTGGGTTGGTGGCGGCACTGTTCACCGATGCTGTTTACGCCTCCGTCGATGCGGGGCAACCGGTCCGCGTTCAGGCATCGACCCGATAGGGGACAGACCGACTAGATCGAAGAAGATCAATGTTGGAGGTACCATCATTGTCTGTTCCATGGGCAGAGCACTACGCGCGGTTACCGTGGGCCACCCCGATGGGCCCCTACGATCTGGAGGTTCGGCTGGCGGTCGCCCGGGGTAGTTGCGCGTCGGCGGCTGCTATTTTTCGCGACCGATACGGTGGAGCGGAGAACGTGCAATCCCTCTCCTTGCTGGGTGACGAGGGACAACGTTCGCACTGGCGAGGCGTGATGCACCTGAGCACCCGCCGCTTTGCCTATCGGTTTCGCGTTGAGGATGAGGCGGGCAACGCTTGCTGGTTCGGAGCGGACGGGCTTGCGGCTACACGCGGTGAAACCTCGTGGTTTCAGTATCCGTACGTCGGAGACGGCGATTTGCACGCCATACCGGCCTGGGCCGTGGGGGCAGTGTTTTACCAGATCTTCCCCGACCGGTTCTGCAACGGCGATCCATCCACTGATCTGCCAGGAACTCTTCCTTGGGGAGCTCCCCCGACTGGCTCGTCCTTCTTTGGCGGGGATCTGGAAGGAATACGAAGCCAATTGCCGTATCTAGCCGATCTCGGGGTTCAGGCGTTGTATCTCACGCCCATCTTCCAGGCCAACACGAATCATCGGTACGATACCACAGATTACTATCGGATCGATCCGCCCCTGGGTACCGAGGAGAATTTGCGGCAACTCATAGATGGTGCGCATAATCTCGGTTTGCGCGTTGTCCTCGACGGTGTGTTTAACCACTGCGGAGCGGGATTCGCCCCCTTTCGAGATGCTGTCGCGCAAGGCCGTTCCTCCCCATACTGGGAGTGGTTTCGCGTGCATGGTGAGCGGATCTCGCTCGATCCGCCGAATTACGAGACGTTCGCGAACCGCAATGCATCCATGCCGAAGCTGCTGACGCACCGTGTCGGTGTTCGCCGGTACATTCTTGACGTTGCAACCTACTGGACGCGTTTTGGTATCGACGGCTGGCGGCTCGACGTGGCCAACGAAGTGGACCATGTGTTTTGGAGAACCTTCCGCGAGACGGTGCGCTCGGTAAATCCGGACGCGTTGATCATTGGAGAGGTCTGGCACGATCCGACGGCATTTCTGGACGGGTCCGAGTTCGACACCGTCATGGCGTACCGCTGGCGTCGGGCGATTTTGGGCTTCGTCTCTGGACGGAAGAATGCAAGCGCATTCGCCGAAGAGATCACACGGATACGCACGGTGACTCCACCCACGGTGGAGCACGTGATGATGAACATTCTTGGGAGTCACGATACGGAACGGGTTCGTACCCACTTCGGCGGTGACGCCGAACGGGCGATGTGTGCAGCTGGGCTTCAACTCACTCTGCCGGGGATGCCGTCCATCTACTACGGCGATGAGATCGGCATGGAAGGCGGTCCGGAGCATCCGGACGCCCGCCGTTGCATGGAATGGGACGTTACGCACCAGCAAGTTGCCATGCGCGAACGGTATCGCGCGTTGATCGCGCTGCGAAAGCAGTATGCAGCACTGTCCTGTGGTGATATGGAATCCGTTGCAAGCGGCCACCCCCTCGTCTACGCGTTCCGACGGACCCATCCCGAGGGGGACATCTTGGTGGCCGCCAACTTAGGCGAACATCCATGGCGTCCTAGGGAGGATGGACCGATCCGGCGCCTGGACGAGGATGGAGATGTCCTCCCTCCTCGATCGGTCGGGCTCTGGAAGGTTGACTCGTTGGTGGGGAGTACGACGGATATGCAACGTTGACGGAGGTGTCGCGTTTGCGGCAAGGCCAACCGAACATCATCATGGTTATCACGCACGATACGGGACGTCGGCTGGGGTGTTACGGGGCGTCTGTTAGCACGCCACACCTTGATCGACTCGCGGAACAGGGCATCCGTTTCAGCCACTCGTTTTGCACTGCACCACAGTGCTCACCGAGCCGTGGGTCCATGCTCACCGGACGCTTTCCGCACGAGAACGGTTTAATGGGACTGGCACATTTGGGCTGGCGGCTTCACCCCGAAGAACGCTGCTTGCCTCAGTACCTCAGCGATGCTGGCTACCAGACGGTGCTCTGTGGCCTGCAGCACGAGGACACCGACGCACGCCGGCTCGGGTATCAATCACTTCTCGGGACTAGGCGGGACGCCGCGAGTGTGGGACAGGACGTGGCGACTTGGCTCAAGGAACGTTCTAGCCAGGAGAGCCGTCCGTTCTTCCTTATGGTCGGCATGAACGAGACCCATCGGCCGTTTGATCGCCCTGCCTATCACCCCGATGATCCGATAGTCGAGCGGGTTCCTTCCTATCTACCCGACATCGCAGCGGTCCGCCAAGAACTAGCGGAGTTCGGTGGACTCGTGCGCGCCGTGGACGAGGCGGTCGACCGGATTATGGTGACCTTGGACGAGGTTGGTTTGGCGGAACAAACCCTTCTCATCTACACCACAGACCATGGCATCGCTTTCCCGCGGGCCAAGGGTATGGCGTATGATCCAGGGCTTGAGACCGCCCTGTTGGTGCGTTGGTCGGCCCATGTCCCGCAGGGGCAGGTGGATGACCATCTACTGAGCCACGTGGATCTTCTACCGACATTGCTGGAACTTGCTGGCCAGAAGGTGCCGGGGCACATCCGGGGACGGAGCTTCTTGGCGCTACTGACCCGTGGAGCATACGAACCGCAGCAACACGTGTTTTTCGAAGAGACGTGGCATGACCGGTACAACCCGCTACGCGGCATTCGTACGGACCGGTATAAATATATCCGCAGCTTCGACCCGGAGTCACCGGAGGTGTACATTCCGGCGGATATCGATCGCTCTCCTTCCGGAGCGGCCGTGCGTGAGGCGTATTACGCCCGGGCGCGTGCAGCAGAAGAGTTCTACGACCTGCAAGCCGATCCTGGTGAGACAAGGAATCTTGTGCACGACCCATCGTTATCAGAAATCATCCAAGACCTTCGAAGGCGGGTGTTGGGGTGGATGGAGTCTACGGGGGACCCGCTACTGCAGGGAGCCGTAAAGCCTCCGCTCATCCAGGCAGACCGTCTGGCGACCGATGTGCGGGAAGGCCGGTGGTACCGTCCCCTGACTACCATCGAGCAGCGGTTGATCGACGAGGTGATGGATCGTCCCTGAGGACATCGAATAGGCATCGGCAGCTGATCCAACGTCTGGCACAAGGGGGGATGTCGCGTGCTGAAGACGTGGAGCGCGTGGGTTCTGGCGTTGCTCAGCGCAGCGACCCTGGTGTTGGGCGGATGTGCTGCTAACGGTCTCAGCCAGCCGGTGAATATCGGGGCTCTCTTGCACAACCCATACACCCTTTTCTACCGAGCTCCGTTTGGTGCCGTGACCGTCGGTACCGCCGTCAGGCTCCGGTTGCGGTCAGCGGCCGATAACATCTCATCGGCAGCGGTGGAACTTTTCAACGTTGGTGGGGTCACCGGCGCGGATGTGTTTCTGCCCATGCACCCAAGCCACGCGGACACCAAAGGGACTGCGTCAGGCGTCGGGTCCACAGGGAACAAGGAGGCCTTCTGGTCGGTGACGGTTCCCCCATCGGACATCGCTCGGGCGGGGGTTCTCTGGTATCGGTTCCGCGTTCAGAACCGATCCGGTGCTGTCTACTATGGCCCAAACGGTGCCTCGTACAGCGGTACGAAGGTTGGTAGCTTTCAGTTGACTGTCTATGTGCCCGGCTTTACCACGCCCAGCTGGCTTCAAAACGCCGTGATCTATGAGATCTTCCCTGACCGATTCTATGATGGCAATATCGCGTTGAACGAGAATCCCACGACTCAGTGGTGGGCTGCGACTCAGCCCGGAACCCCCGCCCCCATCTACTTTCATCAGAATTGGAACGGAATACCTTGCAACCCGGCGGTGAAGGTTGTGCCGTCGAGTGCCAACGCCGCATTGGAGCAAAAACTGCACTGCACGGTGGGGAGTTCGAACGACTTTTTTGGTGGGAACCTGCCCGGAATCACCGCCAAGCTCGATTACCTCAAGAGCCTGGGAGTCACGGCGCTTTACATGACGCCGATTTTCCAGGCCAGCAGCAATCACAAATACGACACCGGGAATTTTAAAGCCATTGATCCTGGATTCGGCACCCTCGGCGCCTTCGAGCAACTCGTCGAACGCGCTCAACAATTGGGTATCCACCTCATCCTCGATGGCGCATTCGAGGATACGGGAGCCAACAGCCTGTATATGAACCGCTACGGAACGTATCCTGGCGTTGGCGCCTGGCAGCAACACCTGAACTCTGCAAGCACCTCACCGTTTTACAACTGGTATCAGTGGACACCGGGAGGAAAACTCCCTTACGCCGCCTGGCATGGGGATGCGCCGCTGGCGCTGACGAATCCCCTGAGTCGCAGTTGGCAGCAATTCGTCTTTGGTCAGAGCGACCCAGCTGATCCCACGGATCCGAACGCGAATTCTGTGGCACGGTACTGGCTGGCCATGGGGGCCTCGGGTTGGCGCCTTGACTCGGCGGATACGATTCCTCTGTCGAGCGGCTTTTGGCAGGGCTTCCGGCAGGCGGTACTTGCGACGGACCCCCAAGCCGCCATCATCGGGGAGATTTGGCCCAATGCCACCAACGATCATGGAACAGACTGGCTGACGGGGACGACCTTTGACTCGGTGATGAACTACCAGTTCCTCTTCGCCGTCACGGGTTTCTTTGGTGGTGTCTACCGGGACGGTGCCATCCAACCGTCACCGGAGAGCTCATCGCAGTTCAACAATGCATTGATGGCGCTGTATTCGGACTACCCGCTCCCCGCGTTCTACAGCATGATGAATCTGGTGGACTCACAGGACACCGAACGCATCTTGAACGTTGTGGAAGGTGCGCCGAGCAAACAGACCGCGTTCGCGCAGGCAACTTGGAAGCCGAGCCCTGGCGAACAGGCCGTTGGCCTCGAGAGACTTCAGCTGGTGAGCGATTTTCAGTTTGCCTTCCCTGGAGCCCCCGCCGTCTATTACGGAGACGAAGCCGGAATGGGGGGGTACGGTCCGCCTTACAATCGCGAGACATATCCCTGGGGTGCGGCCAACCAGACACTGCTGACGCACTACCGCCTGTTGGGCTCGTTGCGGGACGCGGCCCCGGTACTCCGGACGGGGAGTTTTGTTCCATTATTCGCCCAGGGCGAGACCTACGCATTTGCTCGGGTCATCCAGAACGGGATTAACGGTTTGGGCCAGCGGATCCCTGTGGGGGAAACGGCGAACCAGTTTGCTGTCGAGGCGCTGAACGACGGAGCTGCACCACGAACCTTCAAGGTGCCGGTTGGTGCTGCAGGTATCCCAGATGGTACTTCGTTGTATGACGTGCTGAGCGGTGGTACGGCGCTGACTGTCCAGGCGGAAACCATCTCTCTGACTCTGGGGCCGTATTCTGGCGCGCTGCTCTTGAGTCGTCTAGCGGCGCCGATAGCCTATGAGGACACGGCCACAGGGGGTGCGGCACTGCGATGGATCCCATTTCCGGGGGCGACGGCGTACGAGGTGCAACAGGAAAGCGTCGGCGGATGGCAGGCGTTGGGTTCCCCGACGATGGCGGATTCGTTCTCCATCCTTGACATCCTCGGGGAGAATCCCTTGACGCTGCGTGTTGTACCGATCGTGGGTGGGGGACCGGATCTGGCGGAAGCCTCCCTGCCTGTTGACGTACCCGCAGTGAGCGTTGCCGCGCCGGCGGTGGTGGCGGATACCGCCGGGACCGGTGTAGTAACGGTGACTTGGTCCAGCGTGGCATTTGCGAACACTTACACGGTGTACCGCACCGACACGGCCGGCAGCTATGTGCCGGTGTCCACCGTAGCAGCACCCTGCAGTCCCTGCCGGATCACCGTGACCGGTCTGGATCCCAGCCGGTCCTACCGTTTCCGTGTGGCAGCGTCCAACGTGGATTCATACGCACCCAGTCCGCCGGTGCACATGAGCGGTCCATGATCGAGCACGGGAACCTGTTCCGCGGCAGGGTGCCTGCGGCGTACGAAGCGTTCTCGGGGGGGCAGACATGCAACGACCGAATTTCCTGATGGTGATCACACACGATACGGGGTGTCAGCTGGGGTGCTACGGAGCGGGAGTGGAAACCCCGGCCTTGGACCGCATGGCAGCGGAAGGAGTTCTATTCACCTCCGCGTTTGCTTCCGCTCCGCAGTGCAGCCCAAGCAGGGCGAGCCTTTTGTCGGGGCTGGTGCCGCACAGTAACGGTATGATCCGCTTGGCCCATATGGGGTTCCGTCTCCGATCAGACGTGGACCTTCTCCCTGGAATTCTCACGCGGGCCGGTTACCAGACATTCCTGTTCGGGCTTCAACATGAGACAAGCGGTGATCCCCGTGGTTTGGGTTACCAGCACATCGTGCAGGCGGAGCGGGGTGGTCGTGGTGGCCCCAACTCGCTGGATGCGGTTGTGCCGCGCGTCACGGAATTTCTTGGCCAGTCCCCACCGGATCCGTTTTTTGCCATGGTCGGCTTTTCCGAGACGCACCGCCCGTATGCGCACTCGACTGCGGACTTACGCGCGGTCGTGGTTCCCCCCTTTCTGCCGGATGAACCGATCGTTCGGCAGGATGTGGCGGAGTAGACATCGACGCTTGACATTACGCGCCGGTGATCGGATGATGACCCTATGATAAGGGAACAGATGCTCTCGACAGGGCAAGCCGCAAAACGGTTGGGCATCTCTGTTCGCACAGTTTACCGCTGGGAGGCGTCCGGCCGACTTGTGCCGA
>JAJYVN010000044.1 GCA_021791995.1 Bacillota bacterium | reverse complement strand
GCCCCACGTGGCAGGTCTTTGCATGGGGCTCCCAGGACCGGACGTCCCACGCGTGCAAAGAGCATGGCCTTGCTCTGTCGGTACTCATCGAAGTTCGCATGCTCGTTCGGTCCGATGTGGTCTTTGGTCAAGTTTGTGAATACCGCCACGTCAAACGCCACCGCATCGACACGATGCTTGGCCAGGGCAATGGAGGACACCTCCATCACGCAGTAACGGTCACCTGCGGAGAGCATGTCCCGGAACATCTCCTGCAGGTCGGGCGCCTCTGGCGTCGTCAGACGCACCGGGCGGCTTTCGGCGCCCACCGCGATGGTGACCGTGCCGAGGAGACCGGTGGAGGCGACGGTCTGCAGCACTTCACGCACCAGAAAACTGGTCGTGGTCTTGCCGTTGGTACCTGTCACGCCGACCACCCCGAGGTGGGCGGTGGGATGCCCCGCGATCTCTGCCGCCACGATTGCCATGGCGCGGCGGCTGTCCTTCACCTGCAGCACAAGCCCCGGCACGGAAGGGCCGAGCGGCTGGTCCACGATCGCAGCCACCGCGCCTCTCCGGAGGGCCTCTCCGACAAAGGCGTGCCCGTCAAAACGGGCTCCCTTCCAAGCAACGAAGATGTCCCCCGGGTGCACGCGCTCGGAGTGATACGCGAGACCATGGAGCGGCACCTGGGCATCTGCCTCGCCTGTGGTCGCAATCGGATCAAGACCAACCCGCTGCAGAAGCGGGACCAACTCGCCGAGCCGCAAGGCCTTAGACCCCCTTTCGCACTCAGTGAAACGTCACGTCCACCGTCGATCCTGGTGCCACACGCTCCCCCGAGGCCGGCAACTGCTCGATGGCGTTCCCCGTTCCGTCCCCGTCCATCCCGAGATCCACAGCAGAAAGCACCTGAGCGGCTTTCTGCACGGACATGCCCCGCAGGTCCGGCACCGTCACCGTCGAGCCGGGAACCGGAGCAGCCGCCGTGGTGTATCCGAGAACGGTGCTCCATTTCTGCACCGAATCACCAGGTGCCGGCACCTGCCTCTGGATCGTCTTGCCGGACCCGGACACCTGCAGATACAGTCCGACACTTGCCGCTGCCTGCTCTGCCTGCGCCACGGACATCCCAAGCAAGGACGGCATAGGAACCTCGACGGGAGCGTCCGCCGCTTGACCGGGTGGCGTCTGTCCCGGCGGGCACGAAGGCTGCACACCCAATACGGGCAACGCCTGGGTCATGATCTCCCGAAACACGGGCGCCGCCACCTGCCCGCCATAATACATTCCCTGTGGTTCATCAATCATCACATAGAGTGCGACCTTCGCCCCATGCACTGGCGCGTATCCCGCAAAAGAAGCGATGTATACGTCCTGGCCGACGCGCCCGCCCACATACTTCTGCGTGGTCCCCGTCTTCCCCGCGATGCTGTAACAGGGAATGGCCGCATTCTTCCCCGTCCCACCGCTGACGACCGAGCCCATCAGAGTCTGCACCTCATAGGCCACCGCGGGCGTAAGCACCCGGTCCACCACACGCGGTTGGATTTCCTGCACCAGCCGCCCACTCGGTGCGTAGATCGCCGCACCCACATGCGGCCACATCAACTCACCCCCATTGGCGATGGCAGCGATCGCGGTCAACATCGAGATCGGGGTCACCGCAAGTGTCTGACCAAAGGCCTCCTCAGCGATGTCGAGGGGGGTTGCCTTCTTCTCGGGCCGGACGATGTTCGGCTTGGCTGACTCCCCCGGCAGGTCAATCCCTGTCCTTCCTAGAAATCCAAACTTCTGGAGGTATGTGTAGAAGCGGTCACCGCCCAGCATGACCCCCACGCGCGCAAAGATCGTGTTCACGGACTCTCGAAAGCCGACCGCAAAGGTGGTCTGTCCCAGTCCCGCGTTGTTGAAGTTGTGGATGGTCGCGCCCGGCAGCCGGATGCTGCCGGTGTCGTAGAACGGGGTGGCTGGCGTGACCACGCCCGTCTGGAGGGCGGCCGCCGCCGTGATCGGCTTGAAAACCGACCCCGGAGAGAAGGCAAACGTGATCAGCGGATTGGTCCAGAGACTCGGATCCGCTTGGGCATAGTAGTTGGGATCATAGGTCGGCCAAGACGCCATGGCGAGGATGGCACCCGTCGTCGGGTTCATCATCAGCGCGTACCCCCCTAGGGCGCGCCCCTGCGCCACCGCTTGGTCGAGATCGACCTGCACGATTTTCTGCAACTGACCGTTGATGGTCAACTGCACCGTGTCCCCCGGCACTGGTGGCACATAGGTGCGCGTCCCGGTCGGAATCTCCTGGTTCCGAGCATCGGTCTCGACCACAATGCGACCGTTGGTTCCCTCCAGATATTTGTTATAGCTTAGTTCCACACCCGCCAGCCCAACGTTGTCAAACCCGCTAAAGCCAATGATCTGGCCAGCGAAGAGCCCTTCCGGATACAGCCGCGACGCCTCCTGAACGAGATAGATGCCAGGTAGGTCGGCCTGTCGTAACGCGGTCGCCTGCGTAGCGGTGATCCTGCGCTGGATCCAGACCAACAGCACACGGCGCATCAGCTTCTTTTGCACCGTTTCTGCCGACAGACCCACAATCTGGGCCACCGTCTGGGCAACCGTGGAGGCGTCCACCACTTGCGCCGGCACCGCATACACGGAATCAACACCGACCGAGATGGCGAGCACCTGGCCCGTCGCGTCCGTGATCTTGCCCCGCGGGCTCGGGATCGGGACAACCCGCGTTCGCACGACGGTGGCCTTGGCGGTCAGTTCATCGCCCCGAACCACCTGCAGCCAGACCAGCCGTGCACACAAAAGCAACGCACTACCGGCGAAGATCAATAGGATTCGGAGCACCCGCCGCCGCATGGGTAGTCCCGGCGTGTTCATCCTTTGCCCCCCCGACCATCGAGGGGCAGGGGGCTCCGAGAGCCTTCAGCTCAGTGGTGAAGCACGGACAACAGGCCGTGATAGGCAGCATCCGCCCGGTGGACGACCGATCGCCACGTAGCGACCGCCCCGCCCGGAGCAGGTCCGCTGGGCCCTGGGATCACGAGCGACCCAGAGGACCCGCTGCCAGAGACCCTGTTCGGCGTCACGGTGAGCACTGCGACAGGTACATATCCCGCAGGACGTTGCATGCTCAACTGTCCCGTCGCCTTGCTCTCGATCGCACTTGGATCCGCCAACGCCGCCGCCTGTGCCTCGAGTTCAGCATTCTCGCCCGTGAGTTGCTGCACAGCACTCTGCGCACCGTTGATGGCGTTGCCGAGTGAGGCGAGCTGCACGCTGGCAAAGACTGTCCCGAGGCCGAACAGTGTCACCATGCTGAGCACCCGTAGGCTCTGCCGCCAGGCCGCTGGCGAGAGCCGTACCGCGCGGCGGGTCTTCCGCCGACGCTCCGGGCCCGGCTGTCCTCCCTGCCAAACCTCTTCTGAAACCCGGTAGACCACTTGCTCGGACATCGCCATGGATATTTCCCCCCTCACTGGCGCATGACTGAATTACAGAACGACGCTTCCGGGAGTGGGACCGAGCGGTCCACCGCGCGGTCGTCCGCGAGCGGATCGAGGCGCTGCCCCTGGTTCCCAACGCGCCAGGGTATCGGCAAGCGACGGTACATCCACGTCTCCCCCACTCCCATGCAGGCGCAGCGTCTCCCCGCCCGCATCCCTTCCTCGCTGCCCCTCCGCGCATCGCTCCACCACCCGCATCTTTGCGCTACGCGCCCGTGGATTGACGGCCAACTCCTCGTCGCTCGGTCGCACGGGGTGCGGGGTCAAGCTGCGGACCAAGGCGCGACCACCACCGCACTGGCAGGCGTGCCACTCCGGTGGACAGATGCAATCCCGCGCAAACTCCCGCAGCACGTTCTTGGCGATCCGATCCTCCAGGGAGTGGAAGGAGATCACGACGAGCCGTCCGCCCGGCCGGAGATACGGCACGACCTCGCGCAGGGCCGCCTCCAGAGAACCCAGTTCGTTATTAACGGCGATGCGCAAGGCCTGGAAGGTGCGGCGAGCCGGGTGCATGCCACCCCTGGACCTGCCCTGGACCGGAACGGCGGCGCAGATGACATCCACCAACTCTCCGGTGGTGTGGATCAGCCCATGGGTTTGCCGCCGGCGCACAATGAAGGCTGCGATGCGCTTGGCCCAGCGCTCCTCCCCAAAACGGCGGATGATGCTCTCAAGCTCCGCCTCCGATAGACCATTCACAAGATGGTAGGCACTGACACTTTCGTGCGGGTCCATGCGCATGTCGAGAGGCGCATCCGCTCGATAGCTGAATCCCCGTTCCGGGTCATCCAACTGCGGACTCGACACTCCGAGATCGAACAAGGCGCCGTCGAGCGGGCGCGCGAAGGTGTCCAGTACCACCGAAAGGTCGGCGAAGTTGGCGTTGATGAGGGTTGTGCCTGCGCCCAAGACACCCAGCCGCTCCCTCGCTGCCGCGATGGCCTGGGGGTCTCGGTCGATGCCGACGAGTAGTCCGCCCGGTTGCAGGCGCTGGGCGATCGCTTCCGCGTGCCCACCCCACCCAACCGTGGCGTCCAGAATCATGGCCCCCGGCTCTGGTTTCAGATACTGCAAAACCTCCTGCAGCATCACCGGGGTATGCGCGAACTCCTTCACCCAGTTCACCCCCATCACATAGCTATCGCAGCGCGCCGAGCCTTTCGGCAATGCTCCCAATCTCTGCGTTGACCTGACTGATATAGTTGTCCCAGGCCTGCGGGTTCCAAACCTCGACACGCTTGCCGGCCCCCACAACGACACCCTCGCGCTCCAAACGTGCATGGGCCCGCAGAGCGGATGGAAGCAGGACTCGACCCTGGCTGTCGCAATGGCACTCTGCCGCACTGGAAAAGAACGCCCGGGTGTAATCGCGCGCGTCCTTCTGCGTCAGCGGCAAGGCAGTGAGAGCTGCCTCCATCGCATCCCACTCAGGGGAGGTGAAAAAGAACAGGCAGCCGTCGAGCCCCTTGGTTGCCACGAACGACGCACCCAGTTGGTCCCGGATGCGCGCGGGTAGCGTCAGGCGTCCCTTTTCATCGACGGTGTGCCGAAACTCCCCCAGGAAACCGATCGAGGCCTCCACTCTCCCCCACTTAGACCCACCTGGGCCCACAATACGCCACTTCGCCCCACTCTCCTTCCTGTTTGGCGCAATCCGGTCCGATTTTTTTGCGCTTTCAGCCCTCTGTCAGGTTCCCGGAACGGGAACGCGCTATGGTTAGCTGTCCGCTTAGGGTCTCTCGGAGAGCGAAAGGAGCCTCCCACCGGCTGAAGAATCCGCATCAACTTCGAAAGGTAACGGAGGAACGCCCGGTGGCGAACCCTTCGTTGGGTGAGGGTTTATGAAGAGAGCGTACCAGACCGCATCCATTATCCTCCTCGTGCTGCTGAGCGCTTGCGGCCCGATCCACCCGTCCGCTCCGACGCAAGCCTCGGCCAGCACCGCACCGGTCACCACAGCGCAGCCGGTGCTACCACCCGGACTGCGCCCCGCGACCGTTGTTGGACAGCCCGCTGGTCGTGCCCCCAGTACAGGGAACCAAGCACTGTACGCAATCACTTGTCCCAGTGCCGACCTCTGTGTCGCCGTTGGTATGTCAGGCGGAAGCGACCAGGGAAACGAGGTTCTTGTCACGACGGATGGAGGAGTGGATTGGAGGAGCGCTACCCACGTTCCCGAGCCGGCGGGTAGCGGCGATGGTTCTGATCTGCTGATGGGGGTCTCGTGCCCCAGCACCACCCTCTGCGTGGCGGTGGGAACACAGCCAGCCGGAAATGAGATCCTTGTCAGCACCAACATAGAAACGGAGTGGACCTCCGTCCCCGACCTTCCAGAGCCCCCATCCAACACCGGGCTTCTGGCCATTTCATGTGCCAACACGAGCCTCTGTGTGGCGGTAGGCGGATCGGGCCCGACCAGTAATGAGATCCTGCGGACGACGGACGGTGGCTCCAGTTGGTCGCTCGCCACAGAGATTCCGCAAACATCCCCGTCCGGTGAGGCAACAGCCGGACTCGCATCGGTGTCGTGTCCAAGCCCAACCCTTTGCGTGGCGGTCGGATCCTTCGTCTCCACCGCCGTCCCCGGGCAAGGTGAAATCCTACGAAGCACCGATGGTGGCAGCACATGGACGGTGGCAGCCGATGTCCCCACCCTGCAAGAGGGAGCCAGCCTCACCTCAGTGCACTGTACGACGACAACCCTCTGCGTGGCCACAGGCGCGGGAAATGTCGTTCTCCGGAGCACTGACGGCGGAAAGCATTGGACCAGCCGCGCCATCCCAGGCGCGGTTCTTCCGTATGGGTCCTCTGTCTCCTGCGCCTCGGCCGCAGTTTGCATCGCCATCTGGGGCAGCATGCCGAGCGCCATCTTTCGTAGCGCAACCAAGGGAACGAGTTGGATCCGGGTGTCCACCGCACACCTCCGGTCCAATCTGGAGTTGTACGCATCGTCATGTCCTTCCCCGTCCACATGCATTGCGGTCGGTGCCACCAGCGGATCCCTTTTGGCCAACGCCATCGTGCTTGGCACCGATGCGGGAAGCCACTGGAAGGCAGTAAGCCAGGTGCCCCAACCCGCGGGCTCCATCATGCTTTCGGGCGACCAAGCCCTGGCAGGTGTGTCCTGCGGATCACCAACCGACTGCATTGCCGTGGGCATGTCCGTCGAGACAGGGCTTTCCTCCAGCATGATCAACCAGGTCCTGCAAACCACCGATGGCGGAAGCACCTGGACGGTCCAGACCGATGTGCCCCAACCCCAAGCGGGTGCGGCGGAAGCAGGGGACCAGCTCCTCCGGACCGTCGCCTGTCCCTCTCCCGCGCTCTGCGTCGCGGTTGGTCAAGAAAACGAACACCTCGGTAACCCCAGCGATCAGATCCTGGTCAGCGGCGATGGGGGCAACACCTGGGCCGCCATTCCGGGTCTACCGACGGACACTGAAGGTGAGGCACTCCGGGGCATCTCCTGTGGGAGCACGAGCGATTGCGTTGCAGTCGGATACACCTTCCATGCATCCTTCGTGGCACAGAACCAGGTCCTAGTGAGCACCGACGGCGGGCTCCTCTGGTCCTCGGCCACGGGCGTTCCCGAGTCAGGGACGGCTGGGGGACAGGGTTTGAACGCGGTGGACTGCGCAAAAAGCGACTGCATAGCGGTCGGCTATACCTTTGGGGCGGCGGGACGGCAGAATCAAATCCTGGAGAGCGTCGACGGTGGGCTAACATGGACCACCGTCGACGCGGTGCCCGAGCCATCCTCGGATGGAGCACTGGCGGACCAGGAGCTCGATGCCGTCTCATGCACGACCCACACCTGCGTCGCGGTGGGTGAGATGGTCACCGCTTCCGGTCAACGGTTCGAAGCGCTGACCAACGACGGCGCGGGAGGCAGTTGGCAGGCCGCGACCGATCTCCCCCAGCCATCGGGCGCTACCGCCGATGCCGTCCTTCGGTCCATCGTTTGCCAGCCGCAGCGCTGCTGGGCGGTTGGTTCTTGGGACACGGCCGATGGCGAGCAAGGCGCGCTGCTCAGCAGTCCGAACGACGGTCGCACCTGGGCCATCGAGGGCCCGGCCATCGCCCCGACCACCTACCAGTCGCTCGCGCTGAACGCGCTCGCCTGCCCGACGAGCGGATCCTGTTTTGTCGCCGGTTCGCTGTCCTCCGGTACGGGGTCCCTCAACATCATCCTTCGAACAGGATCGAGCCAGCCAACGGGCTCCCAGCCCCAGGCTACATCGACAACCACGGCGCAGAGCGCTTTCGTGGGGATCACACCCCTGCCAGCATCCGCCATCCCAGCCCCGTGGTCGCTCGTCCCCAATACACCGGCCGTGGCCTTCGGAACCGAACAGTTCGCGGTGGAACTAGAGTGGACCGTTGCACCACCAGCGAACACCACCTCGGGCACCCTGGGACCAGACAACGCGGTTGGGGTCTTGGACGGGAACCGCTGGACCGTGTTCCCCCTGCCAAACGGTTCGGCGCCCTACCTCTTGAGCGCCATCGACCCGGGCAGCTTCGCCGTATACAGTGACCAGTGGGTGGCTGGCGTTCTCCTACGCTCTACGCTTGAAATCTATGATCAGGGCGCGCTCCTGCCGGTTCCCCTTCCACCCGGCCAATTCCCCACCTCGGTGCTTGGTCTACCCTCCGGGGGTACCGCCATTGGTACCGCCTTCTTTGCGCAATGCCCCCCGTCGGGAGCCTGCCCCGCTACCCGCTGTCCGCAAGGACAGTTGCTGCTCCTTCAAGCGGGACAACTCATGCGCCAGGTGCCGCCCACCCCCGCACCGACTCCAGCAACGGTCGAGACGGTGGCACCACCCTGGGGCTTTGACGGGGGACCGGGCCCAGTCTGCCCCCTCACCCTGCAGGGCAAGGGCGATGGCATGCTCTACTTCTCCATCGGGGGGATCGGTCTCGCAGCGTACAACCTCACAACCCACCAATTCGTCCGTCTCGCCGCCCCAGGAGGGGATTTCTACGCGCTGGCCAGCGATGGCCCCGTCAACCTCATCGGTGTCACCCCGTCCACGGTGGTCTTCGACATCGGCACCGAGGCAAACGGGAGTGCAGGTTCCGGCGTGGAAGTGGTACCCTCCTCCGGGGGCACCATCCGCATCGATACCCCGTCCCCAGCCCTGTGCGTTGCGTCCGAAGGTTCCGGCCCGCCACAGACCACACTGCTCATCGGCTCCCGGATCTGGGCCGACTGGTCCGGATGCCCCCTGTATGAGGGCACGACAAGTGCCTCGACACTCGTTTCCCCCGGTTCGGCCTGCCCCGCAGCCTCCATGCTGGCCGTCGCCACCAACGTGGTAGCGGAGTGCGGCAATGGCACCATCCAGATCTACGATGGTCAAACCGGCATTCTCACTGCCTCCGACTCTTGGCCAACCGCCCTCAGCACCCTTGGCATCTCCCCGGCTTCGAGCCCATCGCTCGTGGCTGGCCCAGGGGACACCGTCTGGGTACAGACCGCTGAGACCAGCGGCCTGGCGGTTGCCGCCTGGAACATCCAAAGCGGTGCCGTCTTAACGCACTTCACCGCACCTCCGGATGCGGTGTTGGTGCCGCGCGGGCGATCCCTCTGGGTGATCTCCGATCAGGGGGTTGCGGAGGCAGAGGTCGGCGTAACAAAAGCAGCGGTGCCCGTTGCCATGACGGAACGGGGCGCGCCCGGAAACGGTCAAGCCCCGTTCCAGAGGTAAGCGTCACCCGCCAAGACCGACACCTCCTTACTGCCAATCGTGACACTGTAGACGGTACGCTGGATCTCCTCGACGGTCGCCGTGTCATCGGCGGATGTAAGGCGGTACATCCCCGCAGGCTGATCCGCCACCCACAGGACGGCGTTATCGCTCGCAGCGAAGGTTTGACTCGCAATCGGCTGCCACGCGGCGCCCACTTGGCGCAATAGCTCTAGGGACAGCGCGCTCCCGCGAACCAACACCCGGTCGAAAGGGGCCGGGACAGAGAGCAGGGTCCCACCATCGGGACTGCGGACAGGATGCACGGCAACGACCGCCTGGGGTGCATTGCTGATGCGGAAGCTCAGATGACTGGCACTTGCGCCATACCAGCCAACGCCTCCACTCCCCGTCGCGCGTAAACGATACGTTCCATCAGGTTGGGTGCGCAATGCCATGGGGAGCCATGAACCGTCATAGACATGCGCAAACGAGGCGGAACCAACCAGGTGCCAGCCGAAGAAGGTTTTCCGCTCCAGGGCCAGTGTGATGGTCCCCGCCGGCATACCTGGATTGGTGCTTCCCATGGTGAACGAGGCATAGGCAGCGATGGCCACCTCGTTAAAAGGCGCGCGCACCGCAAAGCTTTGTGACACCACCGGGTTCGGGCCGAGCACGCAATAGGAAGTAGCGGCCGTCTCTTCCGCGATCACACGGCCGCGCCGCACCGTCACGTTCGTTCCGGTGGAACCGAAGCCAACATTGTGGACGCCGAGATCGACGAGGGCGCGTGGCAGCCGGGGAGACACGCTCAGACCCTGCGCGGTGGCCTGTAGACCCATAAAGCCAAAGACCACGGCCGCGGGGACGATGCCGGACTCGGGAAAGGGATCGTTGGTACCAAGCTGCACAAAACTCTCACCCCATTGGTCGTAGGCATGGCCTGGCATCCAGAACGTGAGACGCTCCGCTTCGATCTTGATCCGCCCCAAAGCCCGCCACAGCTGTTGCAGCGCGTCATCGGCACCGGACGTCTCAAGACGCGCGAGCACATCGTAATATGCCTCCCACAAAAATGCCCCGCCGTTTTCGACCTGCGCACCGTACGAGCGTCTCCCGGTCGAAGGATCCGACCACCCGTCCCAATCGAAGAGTGGAATGTCAAGCGTGTTGGCGCGTGGCGCCACCACCAGTTGGTAGACCTCCGTGTTGTCCGGGTGGGCGGGCACGCCAACGGAATCGGTGGCTTGCGCAGGACTATTCAGCAGCTGCAGCACCGCCCACGCTTGCGTCGGAGTCGCGATGCCTCGCGCCACGGCCTCGAGGTTCACGTAGGTGTAGCCCGCATCATGCGGATACCCTTCACTATCCACCCAGCCAACGTACCGATTCGTTGCCGTCCGCCAGAAGGCCGCGTTGTACTTTGCTGGAAACGCTGTTGCCACCGCATCGTAGGAGTCAGCCTTGGTCGTATTCCCGGCGAACCGCTCAGCCTCTGCGAGCATCTGGAGCGAGGTGTAGAAGGCGGCGTTGACCCATGCGTCCTGATGGCCGAAGCGAACCTGATCCATGTAGTTGCCAGGTCGTCCCTTCCCGCTCAGACCATCGCTTGGCGCCACGGAATTCACCGTCTTCTCCGTTAGTACTCCACTCGAGCCACCCATCGTATCGAAGAGATAGTTGTCCATGACCCACTCCGCCCGGGGCAGAAAGGCAGCCGCAAAGGCCGTGTCACGGCTCCACAGAGCCAGCATCGCCCCACCGATGACAAAACGCGGGATTTGATCGAAGTGAAACGAGCCCACATTATCATGGAAGGCATTCGCGTCCGGCCATGCCTCACGGGTCGTCCATGACCAGACGTACCCGTTGGGCTGCTCCCCGCTGGTGCCATCCAGCCCGTTGATGCGGTTGGCCTGCAGATAGCCGTTCTTCATCGTCTCCCGATAGGAACCCTCGGCGGTCCAGGCGAATTTCAGCGCCTCCCATTCATCCCACGCAGGGTTCAGTGCCTGGGCATTCAGGGTGTGGGCATTCAATGCCGCCAGCGTCGCGGGCGTTCCCGTCGCGACCGTATAGATCTGCCAGAACTCATTGAGATGATCGGTCAGTACCACATTGGATGTTAAAAAGGGACCGCCCGTATCCACAACTTGCGCGTTGGCAAGGGCCGCCGCCAACGCCGTGGCCGGGCGGATCCGGACCGATCGCGATCGGTCCGCCCACCGTGCCCCCAGGGCGACCGCTGCCACAGCCACCAGCCCGCCCGCGCCCACCACGAGCTTGCGACGAGAGAGCACATGCCGATCCGACCCACCCTGGCCGCGCGGACCCGCCGCGTCGGGCGGGGTATGGGAACCATCCATCTCCATTCGGCCAAGCCAACCGCTGGCAGAATCAGCAGCCAGCCCGCCTTCCCTCCCCTGTCTTGAGGTCACCCACAACCCGTGCACCCCAGCGCGCTCGATGCGCGGAAGCCGAGTTGGGCTGCCAGCGCCATGGCGACAATCTACCGCACCGATGGCGCAATCCCTGCCTTCTCGGCGGACGTTCCAAGCCAGACCCTGTCGGCGCGGGGACAGGCCGACGGGGCGCCTATTGTACGAACTATCGCAAAAACACTCGACACAGCAGAGCTTCCCCCCGAATCGCCTGGTAGTATGCGCCAACTGCTCCAGTAGCGGAGGCTTATGATCCAACATGCCGAGTATCGCAACAGCGTCATCGAACATCTACGATCCCTCGGGATTAACCTCGTCACCGCTACCCGCCTCTGGGACCCGCAGGATCTTACTATACCTTTCCTGGCCCGCCCATCTCGACGCGATCGGTTTCATCCCATGCCGCAGCTACTCCGATATCGGCCGTCCACCGCGCAACCCGTCGGCCATGTTCCGCGCTTGGATGCTCGCCACCACTTGGGAAATCTCTAGCCCCACCAAGTGGGCCGATCGCCTCGGGACCGATCCCGTTCTCGCGATCCTTTGCGGTTTCGAGCCAACCGATACCCCCTTGTGCCACTACCTTCGTAGACTTCATGACCCGCCTGACCTGCACAATGCGGGCCCTTGCCCCGCGTCCACTGCCCCCACCGCAAGCGGGGCAAGGGCCCCGGAAAGGGGAAAAACGGCCCCTCCGCCGTGTCGACGTTCTTGCCTGCCTGCAGGCACAGCGACCACGCTTGAGCCACGGCGATGTGGGAGCTCTGCAAGACGTCCTCGCCTGCATCGCTTTTGGCTCCGCGGATCGCGGCCTCATCGATCGGAACTAACTGCGCATCGAGGGCGACAGCACCATCCGGCCCGCTTTTGCCAACCGTTTCGGCCGCCGTGTCTGCGACGATCCTCCCGGAACACCCTATGGCCATCGCCGCCGCTTCCGTGACGGGAACGCCACCTGGGGTTGGGAGGCTTCTCACGGGACCTGGATCTACGGCCATCGTTTCTACGAGATCAGCGCCACCGGCTGCACCCACGACCTCCCGCTGCTCATCCGCTCCGTCGGAGCCGACCACCACGCCGCCGTGTCTTGAGTGCCCTCCCACAGCGAGCTTGGCTCTTCCTATCCCGATACGCACATCGTCGCCGCCATCCTCGATGCCGCTCACGACGCTGGCGTCCTCTTCGATCCGCTCCACCGCGCCAGCATGCAGGCCATCATGGACCTCAACCCGGCGCACAACCACTAACACAGATTCCGCCTGACCGCCGAAGCCACCCCGATCGGCACCTGCGACTACCCCGTGTCCCCGGACGATCCGCCCCCCTGCCCGCACAGCTCCGTCTCCATCTGTGGCAGCGCCGCGTTCCGTCTTCATCCGGGACTTGCCCGCAGCACCGAGAAATGGCGTCTGGCCCACAACGACCGGACCTGCACCGAACGTAGTCATACCCGTAAGCGGAACGCGTTCGCTCCGCTTACAGGCCGCCGACATGGGCGCCGCAACCGTACGGCCCACTCTTTCTTCGCGACCCACTGCCAACACTTCGCCGCCTGGGTGCAAAAGGCCGACGACCACGTCGAAACGGTCTTTGCCGCCATCATCGAGCCACACATGTCCGCCCTTCGTGGTCTATTGCGCCACGCTGCGGCTTAGGCTGGATGCGGAGGAAGGGAGGGATTAGGATCGTTTGGCATGAAAGGTTCTGTGCGGCCGCTGGTACTCTGGTCATGCCGGCCCACGCCACCATGCCCTCCTACCACCATCGGTCCCGATCTCGATTCAATCCCCAGGGAGATTGCACCAATACGGCCCCTCGCAACGCCTGTTGCCCTACTGGTTTCCGTTTGTACTCAGAGAGCGGTGTATGGGATTCCGGATGACTACTGCCTGAGCCAGTGGTCCAATGGACCTATGAGTGCAGCAGAAGCCCGCATGGTCGCAGCGATCCAGCATCTCGCGGGTGAGCGCAGCCTGGGTACGCCCATCTACCGCGGAGCGGCGGATTGGGCGATAGTCCGGGATGGGCGCATCACCGCCGAAACCATCTTTTCGCCCCAGATCAACGGGCCGGCTGCCCTGGACGTCTGGCACACGGATACGACCATCACCGTCCTCTCCGCCTACGACGCCACCCTGAATGTGCCGCTCTACGGGGCAACGGTCGCCCGGGTCGAAGTGGCCGGACGGTCCGTGAACGTGCAGCAGAGTACGGAGGGGGTTACGATCACCCTGACCGCTGGGGAATCGGCCGTCCTGGTGCTCCACCATGCCCCTCCTTCACTTCCGCCAGGGCAAAGAGCGAACCTGTAAAGAAGGATGTTGGCG
>JAJYVN010000043.1 GCA_021791995.1 Bacillota bacterium | reverse complement strand
ACATCTGACATCCCGTCATACCTACTCATACCTATCTTATCGGTGCGCTCTATAAATTGTTTAGGGTTGCTGCTTCAACCTCCTCGATCAAGGCGGAGACGAAGGAACGACCGGCGGGATCCTTTCTGACCGTGACGCTGCTTGGTTTTGCACCGACGGGCCGCGTCCAACGGATGTCGAGCGGCGCGCTCATCTGGGCGAGCGTGCGGTTTCCGTCCTTCCACCGGAAGCCACCAACGCGGTATGTGGTGCTCCGTCGATCATGCTTCCGCTGAAAACATGGAAACTAGGCGCGATCCGCGAAGAAGTTCACGAAGGCCGCATTCCGATGCCGCAGGGCCGTGTGCAGTGGCACGCAGGACGCCTCGGCCAGCCAGGACTTCTCCGGGTCCCTCTTCATCCGCACCAAGAGTCGATCCGTTTCTGCGTCGTCCATGCGCTCGTGGTGCTCGAACCATGCTTGGGTTCGCAGCGCAAGCGCCCAGTTACGTACCGAACGCAGCCGAAGGTCTGCGCCAGCTTGCCCGCCTGATCCCCCGAAGGCTAGAAGCGGTCCTTGTAGGTCTTGCGGTCCATGCCTTGCATGATCCATATCACACACAACGAGCGAAGTCCGCGAATCGGCTTATCCCCGTGCCGGCAGGCAGGGGCTTGCGCCGCGTGTCTTGGGTCACTCTCCCCACAGAGCGGGATCGATAGCTCGCCCCACGATATCGTCCGGCATGCGGAGGTTAAGGTGCGCCGCGATGGTGGGGGCAAGGTCCACCAGACGCAGGTCCGACAACGCGCGCGCTGGCCCCGTCCCTCGATGTAAATCTTGGCCAGAGATCGCCGCAAACACCCCGTAAGGGGCATGATTAGCACCATCCGGTCCTGTGTCGTTCTCTTTGGTAAAGAATTCCCCCGCGTGGGAGGGAAGGGAACCGAGCGCCCGCCAATACAGATCACCAGGATAGAGGATCAGATCCGGCGGAAAGCCCTTGGTCTCCCGGTAGATCTCCGACGGGATGAAGACCCGATTCGCCACCCCCGGTTGCCCCCACGGTAGAGCCTCTGCCCGCAGGGCTTCCGCCAATGCGCTACGAACCTCCGGCACCCGTTCGGGCGTTACAGTGCCGAGCGGCTCCCGACCCGCAACATTGAGGAAGATCCGGCCGTAGTACCCGCCATCGCCCCAGGCAATCGTCGCGCCCCAGTCGATCTGCTCCGACCGCAACGGCCCAGGCCTTACCGGTTGGCCCTTTAACGCGAGATACCCCTTCGCCATCAGCCACTCATTGAGAAAAAAACCACCGTCCATTCGCTGCGCACCATGGTCTGACACGCAAAGGATCAGGGTGTCGTCATCGGCCCGCTCGATCAGGGTTCCGATCTGCCGGTCGATGAGGCGGTAGTAATCCCGAATCGCCTCAGCGAACGGGCTATTCGGAGCATAGAGCACATGCTGAGGATCGCTGAACTGCCAGAAAGCGTGATGCATTCGATCCGTTCCGATCTCCACCATCACAAAGAGATCCCATGCACGTGTGTCGAGCAGGTGCCGCGCGAGACGCCAGCGCTTCTCCGTCATCTCGTGGATCTCATCCAGCGTGCGTT
This sequence comes from Bacillota bacterium, assembly GCA_021791995.1. GTDB lineage: Bacteria > Bacillota > Sulfobacillia > RBS10-35 > JAJYVN01 > JAJYVN01. The sequence goes on along the minus strand of JAJYVN010000043.1, from coordinate 12,393 downwards.
GGCGGTTCGTATCCCGCGCATTGCTGACATCAAAGCGATACTCACCCACCACAGCGGCCGTCTCCTCCGCGAGCTCCGGCGGATACGCAAAGGGGCTCTCGGGCCCTGGTGTGAGGAAACAACCGATGAACTCCCCTCGCACCCGGCGCGGCGGATAACCGGGAGGCACACCGATCACGATGCTGTGGAGTTGGGCCTGCCCTGCAAGATCCCATACCGCTGGCGCGTTCTCGGTGGGTAGCCCGTCGGAAAACGTGAGCCGAAGCGGCCCGTAGTCCCACCCAGCTCGGTTGCGAAACCCATACACCCCGAGTTGCCCCGGATCACGCCCTGTAAAGGCGCACATCCAGGCCGGGCAGGTGATCGGCGGACGGATGCTCAAAAGCCGTCCCCGCGCCCCGCCCGCGATCCGCCACAGGTTCGGCATGTCGTCTGCAAAGCGATCCAACGCCAATGCCGGTTCCAAACAATCCAGGCCAATGACCATCACGCGTTTCCGCATGCCGTTTTCCTCCATCAATAGCCGAGGTTCTCCAACCGACGGGAAACGGCTTCCCGTTCCTTGTCCGTGACCGAGGGCTGCGCAACGGCTGGAGGACCAATTCGACGCGATGCCACCGGCTGTTCCCGCAGGGGATCCGGCATCCCCGTCGCCGCCAGGCGCGCCGCCACGTGGGCATCCAGCTCCGCCAACATCATCCCAAGGCGCTCCGGACGTACGGCCGCCAGATTGCAGGTCTCGCCCGGATCACTTGTCAAGTCATACAATTCGAGGTCCGGCTGCCCGTGAAAATCCGGCTCCAGCGCGGAGATCAGTTTCCAACCTTCACTACACCAAGCACGTTTCTTCATCCACGTACACTCGGTGCAATACACTGGACCGAGCGCTTCCGCACCAAGCGTCAACAGGTTTTGGCCCGTCATCGCGGCGGGAGGAGACACCCCCATGGCCCGCAACATGGTCGGGGCCACATCCAGCATCGTGGCGGGGTGATCGACGATTCGGCCCGAGGGCACCGTCCCCGGTGCCCAGAGGATCAACGGCACACGAAGATTGGTCTGATACAGGCCATGGTGGTCAAACCAGATCCCATGCTCTCCAAGTTCTTCTCCGTGGTCGCCCACCAGAATGACCACCGTATCCCGCAAACAACCGGCAGCGTGGAGCAGGCCGAATAACCGCTCAACCCCGTCATCCAGTTCCCGAACACATGCCGCATACTGCGCCCGTGGGAAGGCACGATCCGTTACACCAGGCAGCCAACCGGCAAAGTATTCGGAAAAGGGCGAAAACGCCCACATTGCATCCAGACCATGCTCCCCCACGCGGCGCGGATCCCCCTCATAAAACATGCGATCAAACGGAGCTCGCGGCAGATACGGCGTGTGGGGATCCCATAAGTGGAAAAAGGCAAAGAACGGCTGTCTGTTTTCTGCGGCCTCTTGGAGGCACGGAATGGCTCGCGCGGCAGCCTCCAGCACAATATCCGCCTTGGGCCATGTTCCGTCGGTTCGTGGGGACAAGCGAAACCGCTCATAGACGTCAAACCCGCGCGCGATCCATCGGCCGAGGTTGTCCACGGCAACACACCGCGCGCCAGCTTGCCGCAACAACTCCGGCACCCACGCAAGGCTGTTGGGAGGCTCCACCGACCCACCATGCGCAACGACCCGATGCGCAAAGACGTCCTGCCCCGAGAACAGGGTCGTATGGGCGGGTTCGGTGGGAATATGCGGTGAGAGCATAGCCGTGAACAGGGTACCCTCTGTCGCCAGGCGGTCGATCCATGGTGAGGTGGGCCGCGCGTCACCATAGCATCCGAGGTGATCTGCCCGTAACGTATCGCAAACAATCAGAATAACGTTCACACGCATGGCCCCCGTGTGGCAACCGATTAAAGAATCGCAACGCGCCGGCCTTCCTCGGCCGCGGTATAGGCGGCCAGCACCATCGCCACTGCCTGCCGACCATCCCAGGCGGTAGCTCGCGGCACTCCGCGCCGCAGAGATTCGATAAAGCCAGGGCCGACGGCCGCGATTCGCTCGCCATGGCTTGCGGGAAGGGGAAAGCCCTGGTCCTGCCAACCACGCCCCGCTTCAGATCGCCGGTAAAGCTTGAGAAGCACCGGGTTCGCGGGCAACACCGGTCCAGTGCTCACGAGGTCGTCGTGATTCTGGATGATCACACCCTCATCCCCGTAGACCTCCGTGGTGTTTTCGCCCACCAACGTGGTCGAACTGTTCGCCAGTTCGGCCAACACCCCACTCTGAAACCGGTACACACAAAGCCCCGTATCCTCGACCACCGCGAGGCGGGTGGCGATCTCGGCAATCACGCTTTCCGGTTCTCCCAATACCCACCGCAGGAAGTCCGTTGCGTGCACCGCGTCGTCGAAGAACATCCCCCGATTCATCGCCGGATCCGCATGCCACCGCGCCGTACCCGTCACGAATTCCGGCGAGAAGAGAACGCCGATGCAATGGCGCCGGCGGACCCACCCCACCTTGCCGATGACACCCGACTGCACCAGTTCCCGCAGTCGGATGTTTGCCGGATCGTAGCGCATCTGGAACGCTGTCTCAAAGAATGTACCGGCGCGCTCCACCGCCTGAACGATGCTTTCACACTCGGGTAACGTCAGAGCAAGCGGCTTCTGACAGAGCACTGCCCGACCGGCCGCGACGGCCTCTAGACATAACTCGGCATGAAACGCCGTCTCGGCGGTCACCACCACCGCATCACTGGATCGTAAAACCTCGTCCGGACTCGGCGCAACGGACAAACCGAAACGATCCGCGAATGTGTGGGCACGCTCTGCCACGCGGTCGTATACCGCAGTGAGCTCGACACCCTCCATCGCACGGAACCGGGTCGCATAGGCCTGTCCGTGCCCGTGCGCGACCCCCAGATAGCCGATCCGAATCCTTGACGCCATTCCGAGCCCCCCAGTGGCACCCACAGTTCGTGTCCCTCCGGTCGCATCCTTCCGGACGCGCGCAATCCCAGAGCATCTGGCGCATTCCACATCGGCAGCCTCACTTGGCAAAGAGATGAGGAAACGAGCCCACGGGTGGGCGGGCTGTCAGAAGGTGGCATGAGCCGTAGACGAGGAAGTCATCTGCCCAACCCGAAGGTCTCGTCTGGGAACCACACGGCGCACGTCGCCGTCCACTCAAAGAGCCACATATCGGAAGGAGACTTCATAGTTGCGATACCAACGATACCTCCTCCCGGCCACACTGATCCTGGCGCTCGCCACCACCGCGTGCGGCACGGGCACGACTACGGCCAAGTCCAGCTCCGCGCCTGCGGTGTCCTCCTCACAGAGTACCGCCTCGACAACCACGACCGCCGACCCCTCCTCATGGGCATCTCTCGGCACCGTTCGATCACTCTGGATGGCCTTCAATCGACCTGGGATCGCGGCGGATCCCGCCGCACATCCCGATGATCTCGCCGTCTGCAGGACCGGAGCGGTTGATGTCTCGGCCAATGGCGGGGCAACCTGGGCTTCGGTTCCCACCTCCGCCGTGGTAACCGCTACAGCAGCGAGTCCCTATCCCGTCACCAAACTCGCCAATGCCGAGCCAACCTGCACATCGGCCGTCGTCGATCCATCCCACCCCAAGACCGTATACGCCACGTTCAATGCCGGTAAGGCGCCATATGGCATGCCGCCCGTTTTTACCATCCCGGTTTATACCACCGACGGTGGTCAGACATGGCACATTGTTACCGCACCAATCGGCGCAAGCGCGGGAACCTTCGGACAATTCGAGGTTACCCCCTCCGGAGTCGCGGCCATCTTTGCCGCAATGGCCAGCCGTTCCTCTGCCCTGGTCATGGAGACGGCGGATGGCGGCGCAGTGTGGCATTCAGCCACTCTCGTGTGCCATGAGCGCATACGCCCAACCGATTGAGGCATCGATGAACGATGGCAAGACGTGGACCGTGCTGCAGGCTCCGTCAGGGCCCGGATCCCCCATCCCGATGCTCATCAACGGATGCGGACTCAATCAGTTGGTCGCCCTCAGCGCCTCCGCGGTGCTACTGATTGGTAATGGCACCACGGAACCTGCGGAGACCGTCCGCTTCTCGCACAATAACGGCAAGAGCTGGGTCAATGTTCCCCTTCCCTCCCTTCCAGACGATAGCGCACCCGCTGGATTGCAAATGCTTCCGAACGGAACCCTGATCTCAGCCGTCTTCACACAGACGAGCGCCACAACGTATGGTGATGCGTTGGCGCTCTTGAAGCCCGGCGCCACGGCCTGGTGCACCGTACCGAATCTCACCATCACCAACATGGATCCCTCCACCTTACAGGCAGTGGGATCTTCCCTATGGTGGAATGATGGGCAGGGAGGGACGCCACAAAGCAAGCCACTAAGCCAGATTCAATGCTGACGGAAGAAAAGGTGCGGACGCCGTGCTCGTCTTTCCGTGCACACTCGGCGATATCTTCTGCGCCAATCATCCCCGAGGCGTTCCGCCGGCAGGAGCCGCGTTCTCGCCGTGCGCGACCCATCCGCTCCGGTCCCTCCGTGGTATCCTGGACTGTGGCCTGGGACCGCTGGGGCACGGGGGTGAGTGGCATGGTCGAAGTCAGCGATTTGGTGTGTGAAGATCGGGTTCACCGGCGCCTCTACACGGAGTCGGACATTTTCGTCACCGAAATGGAGCGTATCTTCGAACGTACATGGGTGTTCATTGGACACGAGAGCGAGGTTCCGGAGCCTGGGGATTATCGAACGACATTCATCGGGCGCCAACCCGTCATCCTGAGCCGACACACCGACGGTCACGTATACGTTCTGCTGAACCGTTGCATGCACCGCGGCGCGCTCGTCTGTCGCCAAGAGGCCGGTAACACCACCGTCTTCCGCTGCATGTATCACGGTTGGATGTATAACACCTGTGGTGCATTGGTGGCCGTACCGTTTCCCGGCGGCTATGGAGACGACTTTCGTCGGGAGGACTATGGCCTTCGCATGGCGCCTCGGGTGGGCAGCTATCGCGGGTTTGTGTTCGCGAGCTTGCAGCCTGAAGGCGAGAGTCTCGAAGACCACCTTGGCATCGCCCGTTCGTACATGGATCTCATTGTTGACGCGGCACCCGCTGGCACGCTGTCGGTTCGCTCCGGCGTACAGCGGTATACCTATCCGGCCAATTGGAAACTGCAGATTGAGAACCTGCTCGACGGTTATCACCCCAATTTCACGCATCAGATCGCCTTCGAGATCTCCGAGCGCCGACGGGGGACAAGCGGACGCAAGGGCAATACCGAGGGGTCCGGAGCCACCGCCCGTTCCTTTGGGCGCGGGCACGGCGCCCTGCACTACAGCGCCGTTCAGCGCTACCGCTGGGATGAGGCCCAGGGCGCGACGGCAGAGTATCGGCGTGCCGTGGAGCACACCTTGGGCCCGAAGCGAGCGGCCGAGGTGCTCGGTGCGGATGTGCAACTCTTTGTCTTCCCGAACCTCTTCTTTCAAAACGCGCGCCAGCACTTTCGTGTGATCCGCCCTGTGGCAGTGGATCGCACCGAGGTTTGCGCCTACCCATACACACTGGATGGGGCACCGGAGGAATTAGGCCGCCAGCAGGTCAAAGGGCTCGCCTGGTGGGCTTCTGCCGCGGCCTTCGGCCAGCCGGATGATCTGGAGGCCTTCGTCCGCTGCCAGGAAGGCCTCCAGGTGACGTCAGCCGAATGGGTGCTTTTTGCGCGCGGCACGCACCGGGAACGCCTCGTCGAGGGAGAGATCATTGGTGATGTGACGGACGAAGTTCCACAGCGCGGATTCTATCGCGAGTGGAAGCGACGGATGGTCGACCCGACCAAGCACGGGTGAGGCCCTAATGTGTCGATGAATTCCATCACGGAAGGGACCACTCATGATGGCAACACGTCCCGAGATCGAGGATCTCCTCTACCATGAGGCTCGGCTCCTCGACGAGCGCAGGTTCGAGGAATGGCTGGACCTCTTCACCCAAAACGCACGCTACGTGATGCCAAGCGGAGACAGTGAGGACACGGGGATTGAGACCCCGATTCTGGACGACGATCGGCTAACGTTGGAAGATCGCGTTCTCCGCCTGCGTAATCCAGCGAGCTATGCGCAATCACCACCATCCCGCACGGTCCACCTCGTGCAGAACGTGCAGGTCGAGCCAGACGGCCCCGCAGCAGTGAACGTTCACTGCGTTTTGGTGGTCTATGAAGCTCGACTCGAGTCCGTTCGCTCCTTTGCCGCCCGGTGCTTCTATCGACTGATTCCCGAGGACGGAGGTACGACATGGCGGATCGCAATGAAACGGGTCGAACTGGTCAACCGCGACCAGCACCTTTACAATCTCACCTTCCTCTTCTGACAGGCTCGATCGAGGTCCGCAACGAGTTTGCGGCCGTCGAACTCTCACTCGACACGCGTGCCAATGCACCCAGACTCCACATCCTGGATCTGGAGACCGGCGCATCCGCACAGGTGGACGCCTTTCTGCTCAAGAGCCTCTGCCTTCTGTCCGCAGATGAACTGGTCGATGTCTGTCGCTCAATCGTTCCCCGCGATCCGTAGACACCGAGGGGTGAACTCCGGCCGACGAGAGCGACACTCCAGAGACTGAAGGAGCGTACCGCCCTGGACCGCATCGATTGCGCTCCGCTGGAACGGAGATTCACCCCATGGCCAGGTGGGCCATGATGAAGACGATACCCAGTTGCAATAACCCCTGGAAGCCGACCAAATAGAGATACCGAGACATCGTGCGCCGGATGCGCTCGATGTCGGGCTCGGGCAAGAGCATCATGCCGTAGATGCGCACGTTGGTTGGCAAGAGCACTGCGAGCCCTTGGACAGTGAGAAAGACGACCACGACCAACGCTGCCACGAGCCACCCGTCCACAGGGGAAGAGGGCCGGAGCAAACCGATCGCTTGCCCCACGTACCAACCCGATGTAATCGTGGTGCCAGCCATCACCGGAAAGAAGAGGAGGGTGCGCGGCAGTAATTGCGACTGTACCCGCATACGCGAGCCCGGATCGAGTCGGCGTAGTACTGGACCGACGACAAACCCCATGAAAAGGTCGGCGCCGGTCCAGAGAACGGCCGAAAGCACGTGGACGTAGTCCAGAAACAGTAGGTTCCTCAGCACTGCGGCGATCGTCAACGCTGCAGGGAAGAGCCACACCCACCAAGTCGCACGGAGCGCTCGACGAACAAGTCCCCATCCCCACGGGGCCATCGGCTGTCCTGGTGCCACAGCTGTACCTGCGGTTGCCACGACCGATCACCGAACCCTTTGTATACCTTCCACCCACCGACTTCCTAAAGAAGATTCGTGGCGTACGAGGCGTCTTCCTGCATAGCGCAGCCGCACCACACGAGGTCAGCCGAGCATGCGTTCCCAGATCCATCCCCCACAAACCCAACGTACACAAGCAACGGGTAGCTGAACGGCACGGTGTTCATGTCGCCCCATGAAGCCTGCGCGCATCACTCCGAGGTGGGTTGCAGACCCACCAGCGGATCAAGGGACTGGTAGGCAAGGCGGCCAGGACCCGTGAAGCGCGTCATAACAAAACCGCTTCCCCCGAACAGTCCGGTCGTCAGATTCACCAGATGCGTATCCATCCGTACCCCCGCGTCCTTATATAGCCAGGCATAGGGATCGAGATCAATGGCATCCGCTGGACCCAACTCGGTCTCGATCACGTCACCATAGCCGTGCAACAGCAGAAGACCGCTCCCCCGAAAACGGTCCATGAAGAACCCGCTCCCGGCTCCCAGGATGTTCTTGACACCGCGTACCCGCTCAGCGCGGTACTCCAGGCTGACACTGGCGGCGAGGAAACGGTGTTCCATGACATCGACTTCCTCGCCTTTGAGATCCAGAACGATGATCTCGCCCACGCCGTCTCGAGACAACGATACCTTGCCTGGACCCGAAGCGCGCGTCAGCAGGACGGGGAGTCCAGCGAGCATACGGCGAAGCGCCCCGTGCATCGGCATCAGCCCGACCGAGAGAGCCGGGGCCTTAGCCAGAATCGTGTGGTGCTCGAAATACAGCGCCTGGTTACTCTCAAGCTCCAACTCAACGATGGGAACGAGGTCTCCCTCCACCCGAACGTGAATGCCTTCGTCCGTCGTCAGTCCTTCGTGCAACTTCATAAATCAATGACGCGACAACAACCCTGCACCCCGTAGCGGAGCCGTTGCCGCTCCCCCCTTCATCTGATGTTGCGGTTGATAGGGCGTCGTTCCGACCAATCCACCGAACGTGCGGGGCCGAACGGTTTCCACCTCCCCATCGTAGGATCCCATTCGCTCGAACCACAGCGCTTCCCTGCGCGCCGCACCCGGATCAGGACTGCACGAACACCAACACTAGCTGCAGGCAATGCGACACTGCCTGCAGCTGTCATTCCCAACCCCATGCAGAGGTTCCGGCCCCTCGCTTGGAGAAGCGTATACCACCCGGCTCGAACCTCGGAATGACGGTCCGGCCAACCTGGGGCAGTTGTTGCCTCCGACGAGAGAGGTGATTCGATGTCGCGATCGGGCCTCCGTCTCTCTCGCCGCGGGCTACTACGCGCCGCCCTCGGCGGCGGGCTGGCACTGGCGGCGAGTCCACTTCTAGCCGCATGCTCCCTGCGCAGCGATCTCGTGCGCCCCGCACCTGGTGGGTGGGACTTCACTGTTGCGGGTAAGCGATTCACGATGTATGGGATGAACTGGTTGGATCCGGATACCGGCTTCTGGCCCCCGCACGAATGGAGCGAGTTCAGCCCGACGCGCGTCGACCAACAACTGGGGAACATCGCCTCCATCGGGGTCCGCACCATCCGTGTCTTCGTCGCCGCCACATACTTTCAGCCGACGGCCACATCCGTCAATCCGGAAGCCCTCAAGCGTATGGACACCTTCCTCGGTATCGCCGAGCGCCACGGATTGTCGGTGCTCTTCACAACCCCCGCGGACTGGGAGGGGACGCCGACCTACCGCCAGCCGGACAAGTTCGCCGGCACGCCGAATCTGCAGGCCCTCGCATACTACTGGAGTGTTGTCGGCAAGACCTTTGGACGGGATCCGCGCATCCTGGGCTGGGACCTCCATAACGAGGGCACGATCAACTGGACCTCTTCCGCCATGGCCGAGCTCTGGCCCCAGTGGTTACAGCAGCAATACAAGACCGTCTCCGCGGTCCGCCAGGCGTGGGGCACATCGGTCTCCTGGAGCGGATCCACCTTCGAGAGCGCCCCGATCCCTCCGGACCAATCGGCACCTGGAAGCGCCTTCCTCTGGGACTACCAGCGTTTCCGCGAGTGGATCGCGGACCGTTTCCTCCAAAACCAGCTGGACGCGCTGAACGAAGCGGGTGACCATCACATGCGCACGGTCGGAGCAATCCAATGGTCGGTACCCCTGTATTTACCGAGCAACCAACCGTCGGCGTATAGTGGCTTCAGCCCCGTGCGCGTGGGCAAAAATCTGGACTTCATAAGCATCCACTTCTATCCCCTATACAGCCACCCGCCCGAGACCTCGAACGCGGACACCTGGCTGACCGCCAACATACTGTATCTGCAGGCGATCCTCGCCTACATCGCCACCGGACAGGGGGACGCGCCACGTCCGGTGGTGCTTGAGGAGATCGGGGAACCAGCGGGACCACATGCCGTCCCCTTCTACCAGGCCTTCCCGAAAGCGACCGTGCCCTGGGCCTGCGGCTGGATGCCCTGGACCTATGCGATCGCCCCCACTGCCCCGACCCAGGCCTGGGGCCTCTTCGACGACACCACCAACACCCTGACCCCCTCCGGCCAAGCATACAAGGCCGACCGCACCGCCCTGCGAGAAGGAAGGCAGATCCAGCCGCACGCACCCGTGTTACCGGCCTCCGCCCGCCCGTCGGACGAGCAGGTCCTCACCGACCCCAATCCGGAGTGGCTGTGGCAGTTTGTTGCGGCGCAAAAGCTGGGCACGATTCCAGAAGGGCTATCCTCGGTCTCCGGGTGATCCCATCGCGAGGATCCGTCCCATCGCGAATGATCGGATCTAGACGCACGGGATTGGTGGAACCGCTCTACAAAGGCGGAAGAAGAGGGTGGTGGAAGTAGGATTGGCTACGATTCCACTCCTCCCGTAGCCCCCACTGGCGAATGAAGTCCTCCCACGGCAAGAGCGCGTCGTGCTGGCTGACCTCCGCACTCAGTTCGGTGCGCAGGCGGTCTCGGAGCGCCGCATCGCTTGGCGCGTTGACTCGATTGTCCAATTGCAGTGGGTCCTCCCGGTTGTCAAACAGTAGGAACCCCTCGTCAGAGGCCGTCCGCGCGAAGGTGTAGCGGGGGGTGCGGAGCCCGCGCCACTCCCGCCCACCACGGGCCATGGCCTGGTGCGCGGGAATCAGATCAAAGATGTAGCAGAACGGGCGGCCCGATGCCCGGGGGTCCAGGAACAGATGATGCAGGTCCTGGCCATCGGTGTCTCCCATGGAAACACCGGCGAGGCCCAGAAGGCTCACGGGAAGGTCCACGAGCCCGATGAGCCCGGTTTGTACACCCACAAATGTATGCCCGGGCCAGCGCACCAGAAGTGGAACGTGAATGGATTCCTCATAGGGGAGTTGTTTATTGCTCAGGCCTTGGCTGCCCAGCATGTCCCCGTGGTCGGATGTGTAGACGACGATGGTGCGCTCCCGCTGACCGGTCTCCTCCAGCGCAGCTACCAGCCGTCCAAACTGCTCGTCCAACGCCGTGATGTGGGCAAAGTAGCCGCGATGCTGCCCTCGCACCTGCGCACGGGACAGCGTCCGCGTCGTGGTAACCCGAGTCGTTTCCGGCACGTTGGCGCGAAGAGGAATACCCTCTGCGTCATACAGACGCAGGTAGCGTTCTGGCACCGCATCGTAGGGATCGTGTGGTGGTCCCCAAGAAAGGACCAACGCCCACGGTCTTGTGCCTTGGCGGCCTATGAAGTCCAGCGCGAGATCCGTTTGGGTCACCGGCTCATAGCCCGAGACCGGATGACGCTCCCCCGTCTCGTCGTAATAATAGGCGGCGAGGTAGTTGTGGTTGCAGTTGCATACCTTCCACTCGGCAAAGCCAAGGCGCCCTCGCCCCGGCGGGATCTGCTGGTCGCGGGGTACCCCCGCCAGGTGCCACTTGCCGATATACCCGGTGTGATACCCCGCCGCTGCAAGCGCGTCGGCGATGCTTGAAACCCTCCACGACACCGGCAAGTCGTTGGCCACTGCCCCGTGCCGCAGGGGATAGAGCCCCGTCAGCAGGCTGCCGCGCGAAGGGACACACACGGGAGAGTTGGCGATGCAATCAGCGAAGCGGACTGCCTCCTGCGCAAACGCATCCAGGTGTGGTGTCCGCACCGACTCGTTGCCGTAACACCCCAGATCGCAGAAGCGGTGCTGATCCGAGAACACAAAGAGAATGTTGGGGCGCGGAGAACCGTCGAATGCCAATGGCATCACGTGCCGTCCCATCCCTGCACTCCCCTGGTGCCGTGTGCCGAAGACACGCCTTGTGTCCTCTCGGTGTTCATGAATGGGCGAAGGCGGACACCTGTTTGACGTCAGGCGATGCACACAGTTTCACTCAGCTCCCCCCACCGTTGCAAGAGATCCGTGAGGCCCGCATACTCGCCCATGTCCACCGTTCCGGTCAATTCGAGCCGTACCACCGTCTTTCCCGGATCGGCCAGCCCTCCCAGCCAGGAGGCGAGCGCGTCGAGTCCTTCGGCACCTGTCACGTCCCGTCGCTCTCGAAGGAAGCGCCATCGGCCGATCGGGACCGGCTCTACGCGACACGCCACCGCATCCACCTCGACGACCAGGGCCTTTCCCGAATCCTGTTCGTCGAAGTCGGTCACCTCGGGCGTGCCGGAGTACCACACGCGGCCCGTGCTCCCGAGCTTGGTCACGGAGTGTCGGTCCCCCAACGCCGCGTAGTGGATCACACGGTCGGCCGTCTCGACCGCCATGGTGCCGCCACGATCTCCGTCCCCGGCGTCGGCTCGACGACGCCATCAGCCTCCAGCACGCGGACATTCCCCGGCACGGAGTACAGAAACGCATCCCGCCGGTAGAGGGCCGACGGATCCAGCGCGTCGTGGTTGCCGGGGAGCAGATATACCGGCACGGGTACCGCAGTGAGTGCCCGTGCCGCTTGGTTCACCATCCGACGGCCGACAAGATTCGAGTCGAACGCATCGCCGCAGACCAGCATGAAGGCGCAAGCACGCGCACGAGCCACCTGCTCCATCGCCACGACAGCGTCGAGCCGCGCCGTCGCGAAGGGGACGGCCGCTTCATCGCCCAGAAAACGCGCAGGCATCCCCAACTGCCAATCCGCGGTGTGCAGGAATCGCACCATAAGGCCCACC
>JAJYVN010000042.1 GCA_021791995.1 Bacillota bacterium | reverse complement strand
GTCGTATCCCCAGAGTTGCAGGCCGTTGTGCCGCCCATACTCCACGCAGGCCTCCACCATCGCAAACCACTCCGCACTCAAAAAGGGCGTCCAGATGCCTGGACGGGGGTGCAGGAACGCGCCCCCGAACCCTCCCTGTTGCAGGGCCTGCAGTTGCCGCAGGACCTCTCCACGCTCCAGGCGGTCGTTCCACGACCAGAGGGGGATCCCCCGATACGCCGCGGGTGGATGCAGAAACGATGCATGATCCATGGGTCGGTCACTCCTTCCGAAGAAGGGTTCGGACCATTCGTAGCCAATACCTTTGGCGGAAGAGTCGGTTCCGGACGGTGGCATGCCTCGATTGGGCCAACGTTGGATCGTCCGAAGGAGTCCTGCTTGAGGTAGAGAAATGTCCAAGGTACAGACCGCAGTGCGTGAAGAAAGGAGGATCTTGTCCGTTTCTCTGTTAATTCCATATCGGGAAGGAATGGTAGGGGTGAACGCGCGTTATCGCCGGGGGATCTCTGCCCTGGCTCTGGCTGGGACGCTCACTGCTGGGGCGCTCGCATTTGGCTTGGGGCAGGCCGCCGCAGCGAGTGGTCCGGTGTCGAGTACGTTTACGAAAGGGACGTTGAATACCAGCATTTGGACGGTCCTGAGTCCGGATGGTAACCTTTCCATGACCAAGAATGCGGGATGGCTCACGCTTCCCACGGAGACCGCACCAACCAGTTCATGGGCGACGACCGTCCACAACGTGGTCCTGCAACCGGTTGCCTCCAGTGCCAACTGGACGGTAAATGTGCAGGTCACCTGGTTCGGAACATCCCTCGGGACACCGACCGCTCCGGCGCTACCCACGTACCAGGAAGGGTCCCTCATTGCCTGGCAGAACTACACCAACTGGATGCGCGTGCTGGACCAGGCTTCGACCTGCACGCTTGCGCTGCAATGGGAGATCAATGGGTCGCAGTCGCAGGGGGCGGGCTCGGCATCGTCGGTGAATGAGACCACCCTGAGTGCAGCCGCCTGTAATTCGGCGGATTACCCGATGTGGCTGCGGCTCACCAAAGACGGGACTACGTACAGCGGCTATTACAGCACCAACGGTTCGACCTGGAACCTCATTGGAACCGCGGCCGATACCACCCTGCAGGTAGCCGATACGGGGGTGTATGCGGGGCAGGGCGGCGGGACCAAGACCCCGACGGATGTCGGTTTTCGCGACTTCACGGTAGGTACGGGAGCCCTTTCGGCGACCGGCACGACTGCATCGACGACGTCGACAGCCGCGACCACATCCTCGTCGACAGCCGCGACCACGACGTCGTCGACCAGCAAGGCAACGACGGCATCCTCGTCCACCGCTGCCACGACGACCACGTCGTCCAGTGCGGCGTCGTCCTCGACGAGCAAGAAGACCACCATCCCGAAGACGGGCGAAGGGCCGCTCGTTCCGTTGGCTGGGGCCTTGACACTGCTAGCGGGCGTTGGGTTGCTTCTCCGCGGAGGGCGTCGGGCACAGGGTTGATGCTTGGATTGGATCCGGAGGTTCGTGGACGCGTGCGGGCGAGTTCACCTCGGCGCACGCGTCTCTCTTTTTCTGCTTGCGCGGCGAGCCGATTGCCTTCGAACGTACCCATCGTGTTTGTCCATGGGATGGTCAGCAGGTGCGTACGTGCGGAGATGGAAGCACGATAGGGGCTGTTAGCGGGAGCAGGCCAAACACCCGTAGGTGGCTACGGTCGCCAAGTCCGCCATACCGAGACCCTGCAGGGGGCGAATATCGGTTCGGAAGGGGCGAAACCTGGCCCGGCGGACGGGCGCATGGTTGGACATGTGTCGTGCCAGGGATTGTTGATGTCCACCACACAAGAGATACGGATCGGGTTCATTGGGTCCGGTGGCATTGCTGGGGTCCATGCGGAACGATATAAGCGCGTCCCGTGGGTCCACGTGGTTGGTGTCGCGGACGTCGTTCCGGATCGCGCACAGGGCTTCATTGACCGCTACGGATTCGCGGGGGCGCAGGCGTTCACCGACTATCGTGAGATGCTGACGATGGATTTGGATGCCGTCGACATCTGCACCTTTAACGCGGCGCACTACCTCCCGACGATGGATGCCCTACGGGCGGGTAAGCATGTGCTGCTCGAGAAACCCATGGCGGTCACACTGGCGGAAGCGGTGGAGATGGTGCGTCAGAGTCGGCGTTCGAATCGAATGCTGACAATTGGTTTCCAGTCGCGCTATGCCCCAGAGACCATTTTGGCTCGGCGGATCGTTTCCTCTGGAGAACTAGGCAAGGTTTATTACGTGGAGTCCGGCGGAGGGCGCCGGCACGGCATACCTGGTGGCAGCTTTGTGCGACGCGAAACCGCAGGTGGCGGGGCCATTCTGGATATTGGCTGCTACTCGATCGATACGGTGATGTATGCGCTTGGTAATCCGCGGCCCCTGACCGTCTCGGCCTACACCTCGGGCTTTTTCGGCACCTCTCCGACCTACCGATCGGGCGGTTGGGGGGGCACCTTCCACCATACGGACTTTAGCGTGGAGGACTTCGGCGCGGCCTTCATCCGGTTGGAGGGAGGGATCACCTATAGCTTCCGCATTGCATGGGCAATGCATATGGAGAGCCTGGGTCCCACCCTATTCCTTGGGACCGAGGGCGGGTTGAATCTCTCGGAGCGTCGTATCTTCCACGATCACGATGGCGTAATGGCGCATACAGACCTTTCCGCCGAGGGCGGGTCGGATCAGCAGTTGCAGAAGGTGGAGTCCTTCGCGCGGGCGGTGCGCGGGGAGATCCCGAACCCGCTACCGGGGGAGGACATCCTCCATAGCGAGGCGATGATCGACGGGATCTACCGATCGGCTGCGCTGGGCCGCGAAGTAGCGATCGAGATCCCCGCGGTGTGATCGGTGCCGCAGAGTGCAGGCCTATTCTCTGTTGGGCGCCGCCCCCTCCCCGCGACGGGATCGGGCGGCGTCCAACGTGACTGCGAGGGTTGCGCGCGCATCGTCATAGGTGCAGCGCAACATCGAAGGATCCCTGGTCGCCACGGCGGTGACGAAGGCCCGGTCGGCGGTCGCCATCGGATCCGCCGCATCCCGCACTACCGTTTCCTCGCCCTTGGAGAGCAGGACGGCACGCTCTGGACGCCAGTGGATGAGGTCTCCCCCTGCAATGATCTCGAGGCCCATGCCACCGTGGTTCGTCAGGGCGCACGTCTGAACAAGCGTGGCGATGGCACCCCCCTCGAGGCGCATCAGGTGGGCTGCCACGTCGTCGGTCTTCATTCCTGGGGTATCTGCGAGTAGACGCAGTGCGCTGCGGGAGGTGATCTCCGCGACCTCTCCGCCCAGATAGCGGATGAGGTCAATCATGTGCGTGGTCTGTTCCACCGTCTGTCCCCCCGAGAGGGAGGTATCCCGCCACCAGGGTGTGGGAGGTAGACTCGTGTAATAGAAGGCATTGATCATGCCAACCCGACGCTCCTGCAACCAACCCCGCACCGCGTCGGTGCTTGCGGCATAGCGAAGTTGGTAGCCTGCCGTGGCAATGGCACCCCGCTCCGCGATGACATGGCTGATCTGTGCTGGAATGCGCTTGTTGAGCGCCAACGGCTTTTCCACGTAAAGTGCGGCACCCATCTCAAGCACCGCACGCTCCACCGGGCCGTGCTCGGTCGGCGGAACCGCCACATACACCGCGTGGGCCTGGACCGACCCCAGCATCTCCCTCCAGTCCGTGAAGGAAGGACAACCGTGCTCGTTGCCCGCCGACGTCGCACGACGAGGGTCGATGTCGCTCACCGCTACGATCTGCGCGTCAGCGATAGCCGCGACGTTCCGGCGATGGGCCGATCCGGCACCGCCGCACCCGATGAAGGCAATCCGAACGGCCACAGGCACCATTCCCTTCCGCGTGAGGCCTCGATCACCACTTCTCCAGAATGGCTCCTTCTCCTTGTAGCCATGACTGGAGTGCGGCAACTTGGGAGTTGCCAAATTGCAGGGGGCTCTTCCCCTCATGCAGAGCAAGGGCGGCTGTGACGCCTGCGGCATCGCCCAAGACACAGAGGTTTGGCTGGGCGCGCATCGACCACCAGGCCCTTGAATCGACCGATGCGGCATAGCCGGGGAGCAGGAGGTTTTCCACAGGCGGGGCGAGCAGGACATCGAGCGGCAGATAGCAGGGGTTCGTGGCCGCTCCGGGCGTCGGCACATTTTCATGCCCCATGTAGCCGACATTCTCCATCCAGTAAAAGCCGAGACCGATACGTCGGGAGTAATGGCGGGCGTCCTTACCCTCAGCGGGAGATGATCCAGCTCCGCTGACGTCATCCCCCGTGACGGCAAAGCCCGATGGCCCACGCGTGTGGATCGTTTCTCGCAGATAGAGCGATTCCGCGGAGATCACCTCATCATGGGCGTCGCGTCCGATTTGAACGGTGCTCCAACCAGGGAGTTGGCGCAGTGCGCCCAGGAGATCGGGGGAGGCGACGATTTCGCGCGCGGCAGCTAGGCCACTATCAACATGGAGCGCGTTGGCAGGATAAAGCTCGACCTCGCTCGGGGATCCCTCGTCGTAGCGGCGCATCCGTCCGTCGACGCCGAAGATTAGCAATCCCTGCAGCCAAAACCAGTCCGATTCGGTTTCCACGGCGCGGATGCTGCCGAGGCGAAAGTGCGGATGGGTTGTGTGAAAGGCGGCAATCCCGCCGTCGCTTGTCACTACGGACTGGCCGCCCCAAAACAGCCGATGGGCTCCATCCTGCCCGGTGCCCCATACGGGACGACCCGTGTCATCACGCGCGGATGCCAGTGCATCCCAGTCGATGCCTTGTACCGCGAAAAGCAGGCTCGCGGCCATCTGGCGCCGGTCGGGATTCCAGTCCTCCCGTCCCACGGCTGCGGGAAGGCCGGCGAGACGAGCCAGGCGTCCGGTGGTCGAGGCATCCACGAATAGGTGTGCCGATAGTTCCATTGTTTCGTCGGACCATGTCGTCTCTCCGTTTTGGTCCGCGAGGCGGCGTAGGCGCACCGCGTGCACGGTTGTGGGGGGGGAGGGCTGCTTGGTGCGCCGGGGCCGGGTGGGGCGCCCGGCCGTAGCAACGGCCTCAATATCCACGCCGGCAAGGACTGTGACGCCCGCTTGGCACAACTCTTCGGTCAGCCCCCGAGCGAAGTTGGAGGAGGAGAAATGGGCTCCATACCGCTCGAGCCAGCGAGCGAAGCTTCCACCTTGCGGATCCGCTCGCCGTCCCGCACGCATCCATAAACGGCGATCCCACTCCGTGAGCCCCCCCGAGGTGCACGTCCCTCCAGCCATTCGTTCCGGAAAACAAAGGACGACTTCTGTACCCGGATCCGAGTGGCGAGCAACCGCAAGCGCGGCTGCGACACCCCCCGGTTCTCCACCATAGATTAAGACGTCTGCCAATGACACCACTTCCTCGGCGGGCACTGGAGCACGCCCGCGATGTTCCCGCGGCCGAGTGCCGCGACCGATCGACCGCATCTGCCGCTGGGGTGACGAGACTGCGCTTGGCTCCGATCAGCGTTCGACCGTGCAGTGTCTGACGGTGCTGCGCTGAACGGTGGATACTGTTGGAGCGGGGAATCCGTCTTATGCGAGCCCTGCGGCGGCATCCACTAGAATTTGCCCTCGGCCTCCTGTTCTCCTGTACCCACCCCATGCGTCTTGGCTGTGGCCAGGGCAGCGATCAGCGCCTTGGCCGTACCGATGTTGGTGGCGACAGGAATCGCCCGCACATCGCAGAGGCGCAACAGTGCGGATACGTCCGGCTCATGTGGATGGGCGGTGAGGGGATCACGCAGAAAGAATACGCAGTCCACATGCGAGGAGGCGATTTCGCTGCCGATCTGTTGGTCCCCGCCAAGTGGTCCGGAGAGGTAGCAGAAAACGGGCAAACCGGTGGCGTCGGAGACCAACTTTCCCGTGGTACCGGTGGCGATCAAGGTGTGTTGCGCGAAAACCGCGCGGTGTTCCCGTACGAACTCGATCATCGTGGGCTTGAGCTTATCGTGCGCGATCAGTGCAATTCTCATAGGCGTATTGTATCGATCACAGCACGAATGTTAAACGGGCGCAGGCACATCACCCCTCTGCCTGCGCCGAGGAGCCATTCGGTCGGCCCCGGCCCGGTCCCGCCGCTGTCCATCGAGGACGCTGCATGGCGATCGCCTCACCTAGTGGCCATGGGTTGAGCAGGGAAAGTGCGGGATTCGATATAAACCACCTGGTTACGGAGCAGCGTTCGAGATATGATGATGTGTGTATTGAATCGCCGCGGTCGTCCGGCTGGGTCGTGGCACGGGGGACGAACCGCTGGTGTATGTAGGTCCGCCTGTGTGCCTGTGCCCGAAGAGGGTAAATTGAAGGCTGAAAGGGGCAGAAACCTGGTCGGGCGGACGACCCACCTTCCCTCGGCCTCACGCGGTCGATCCGAAGGCGGGCCCAATAAAACCAGGAACAAGTTGCCGAAGTATCAAGTGGGACTGATCGGCCTGGCCGTGATGGGGGCGAACCTGGCCCTTAACATTGAGCGTCACGGCTTCTCCATCGCGGTGTACAATCGAACTTGGGCGCGGACAGAGGAGTTTGTGAATGGACCCGCCAAGGGGCTGACTGGCCTCAAGGCATTCCAGGATCTTCCTTCATTTGTCGAGGCGCTCGAGCGTCCTCGACGCATCATCATCATGGTGCAGGCGGGCGCTCCCGTGGACAAGCTGCTCGAGACCCTGATCCCCCTGCTCTCCCCTGGCGATGTGGTGATGGATGGTGGGAATTCGTTCTTCGAGGATACGGTGCGACGTGAGCAGGAGTTGAGCGCGAAGAGCCTGCAATTCCTCGGCACGGGTATCTCCGGAGGGGAGGAGGGGGCTCTCTGGGGGCCCTGTATCATGCCGGGCGGTCCCAAAGAGGCTTATGCGGCCTTGGAACCCGTTTTGACCAGTGTGGCCGCGCAGGTGAAGGATGGTCCCTGCTGCACCTATCTGGGTCCGCGCGGGGCTGGCCATTACGTCAAAATGGTGCATAACGGCATTGAATATGGGGATATTCAGTTGATTTGTGAGGCATACTCCATGCTCAGCGGCCTGCTCGGGATGCAGGCCGGTGAGATGTCGGAGTTGTTCGCCGAGTGGAACCAGGGGGAACTGGACTCCTATCTCATCGAGATCACTGCCAAGGTGTTGGCCTACAAGGATCCCGACACGGGTCGTCCCCTTGTGGACTTGATCCTGGACAAGGCGGGACAGAAGGGTACCGGAAAGTGGACCTCCCAGCAGGCGGATGAATTGGGGATCCCGATCCCCACGATCGCGGCCGGATTGTGGGCGCGCAATGTTTCGGCGCTGAAGGAGGAGCGCGTCCGAGCCTCCCAGATTGTTCCTGGTCCCGCCAACAAGCCGACCGTGGATCGCGCACGCCTGATCGAGGGGGTTCGTCAGGCCCTGTATGCCAGTAAGGTAGCAAGCTACGCGCAGGGAATGGCCATGCTCTCGCTCGCGTCCCAGCAATACGCGTTTGGTTTGGATCCCGTTGAGATCGCGCGGATCTGGAAGGGTGGATGCATCATTCGGGCGCAGTTGCTCGATCGCATCCAGGACGCCTTCCGTCGGGCTCCGGACCTGCAGAACCTGTTGCTCGACCCGTACTTCCGTGATGTGATCGCCACCCACGAAGACAAGTGGCGATATGTCGTGAGCCTTGCCGTGCAGGCGGGTATTCCCATTCCGGCGACCAGCGCGTCGCTGGCGTACGTCGACTCGTACCGGAGCGCGCGGCTGCCCGCGAACCTCTTGCAGGGGCTTCGCGACTACTTCGGTGCGCACACCTATCAGCGCGTCGATCGGGACGGTGTGTTCCACACGCAGTGGGACAGCGCGAAGTAAGGGCAATGGGATGCAGGGGGCGCTTGGCACTCCCTGCATCCCGGATGGCAGTTGTCCGCGCCTGATAAACGCCTTCCGGGGATCCCCGGTGATCGATATGTCGCCTCACGCCATCGTCCTAGGGCCGGGTACACGGTACGCACCGGCCTATCGGCCCCTTCCCCCGTGCTGTTTTCGTCCAGGTGGGCGCAGGTCTCGTGTTCCCTTGGCGCGAAGTGGTCCCGCGCTCCATTAAAGAGGGCAACGCATGATGGCATAAAGGGGGAATCGGCGCCATGCTTTCCGCGGAGCAGCTAGCCTTTTATCAGGACAACGGGTATGTGCTGGTCTCAGCGTTACTGACGCCGCAAGAGGCGGCCATGTACCGGCGCGAGTGCCACGCATTGATCGAGCGCCTGTCGAAGCTGCGGGATGTGGATGCGACGTGGGGGAGCGCCCGTGAACTCGGGGATGATGCGGCTAATACCCAGGTCCTGCACTGTCACGATGTCCAATTCTATTCTGCAGCCTTTTCCCGTTTGATCGTTGACGAGCGCCTGACCGGCGCGGCGGCCGACATCATCGGTCCCAATGTGCAACTCCACCACACCAAGATGTTCATCAAGCCTGCGGAAAAGGGATCGCCCTTCCCCATGCACCAAGATCGCCCCTACTTCCCACATGATAACGACAGCATGATCGCGGCGATCATCCACTTTGATGATGCGCCTCTGGAGAAAGGGTGCCTGCGGGTTGTTCCTGGGAGTCATAAGCTCGGGGCCCTCCCCCATGTGCAAAAAGGCGGCTGGCATCTCTCCCCCGAGAAGTATCCGCTGGAGTCTGCCACACCATGCCCCGCGAAGGCGGGCGATGTACTATTCTTCAGCTACCTCACCATCCACGGGTCCGGGCTCAATACCAGTTCGGAGGCGCGTACCACGGTGCTTGTGCAGATGCGCGATCCACTGGATCCACCGACGGTCCGTGCGCATCAGTCGCGTGGTCAGGGCATGATGCTCCAAGGGATTGACCCCTCTTGCTGCACGCTCCAACCGTCGAGCGAACGGTCGGTGGCGGGTGCGGCCATGGGCATGATGGGGTCGTAAGTGAGGGACGATGCAATTGTTCGCACATAAAGAGGGCGCCCTTGGCGATGATCGGCCAAGGGCGCCCTTCCCGCTGCCAGAAGCGTCCACCCTTACGCGCGCCGCGCCTTACGCATTGTGAGTGCGCCCACCCCAGCTAGAAGTGCACCGACCAAAAAGGGCAGAGGACCACTTCCCGTCTTGGGCAGCTTGCTCGAAGTGGAGGAGGTGCTCCCGCTGGTGCCGGACGTGGCGGTGGACTTGGTCGTTGACGTGGTTGTGGCGGATGCAGTGGATGTCGATGTGGTCGTCTTGGTAGTCGACGAGCCGGCCACCGTACTGCTAGATGTGGTGGCAGATGCGGTGGACGTGCTGGTTGCGGACACCGATCCGCTACCAACGGTGAAGTCGCGGAAGCCCATCTGGTTCGGCGTCGCACTGGTGCCGCCCTCACTGGCGAGCACTCCCACGTATGCGGGGGAAAGGGTCCCGGTCAGGTTGGTGGTGGTGGCTGGGTCATCAGCGGCGACGTCTGCCAACGTCCAGGTGCTTCCGTTGGTGCTGTAGTAGCCGGTGTACGTGTCGCCTTGCTTGGATAGCCTCAGCCAGAGTGGATCGTCCGTCTGTGTGCAGGCCACGGTGTCAGCTGCGGTGCTGCCGAGGCCATTGATGACGAACGTACCCCCAATCACTGCCTGCATGTCGATAATGCAGGTGGATGGCTGCCAGCGAACTTCCACGTAATTGGTGGCGTTCTGCCAGGCGATGATGCCCCCACCCTGGTACGGAGGCAATGCAACACCCGCCGGACTAAACTTCTTCCCGAAGAAGGTGGCTTGGACGCTGACCGTCCAATTGGTGCTCGCCGAAACAGGCTGCAACACTGCGTTGGGCGATGCGGTGGCATAGCCAGCCGACGGTGCATGCACCGTCGAGAGCGTCAGCCACCCGGGCCATACCGTGAGGGAGGGAGCCGGACCCAGCGTTTGGGTCCAAATGGTCGTGTTCAGGGAGGTTCCGGAAAACGTATCGGACTGCGGGTTACTGGCGGCGGAGGCTGCGTGGCCGATGAGCAACACTGCACCTATCGTTAATGCAAGCGCGGAGATGCCCTTCGATCGATATCGGTCTGCCAATCCCTTTCCCCCCCTGCGAGGTAGGAGCACCTCGCTCTGTGGTGTCCTGTGCCTATGGATTCGAGGGGTGGTCCGACACTCCTGCGCGGAATACTGCATCGGGTGTATCTCAAGGAAGGTTGATCACCCACTTGGGTGCGTCGATAGGATAGGCTGGCCTGCTTTCGACGGTGCCTGAGTGGTTCGGGACCGCTTTGCACGGGATGGTGAAACGCTCGCCTTAGTCTGATGGGTGCGGAAGGATTTCGCCGCGACCCGGTGTATCGGGTGATGCGAGATCGAAACAGGGGGAGGCTTGGTTGGTGGCAGAGACTCCAGTGGGCCGCTACCGGGTGAGCGTGGAGGAATATGTCCGGTTCCATGCCCAGGGGTTTCTCGTCGTGCGTGAGTTAGTTTCCCCGGAGCATGTCGCGGAACTGCGCGCACATTGCGACGATATTGTGGCGGGTCGGATTCGGACCGATGAACTCGGTCCCATCGTGCAGTATGTGGAGGGACCAGACGATGCGATTAAACAGTATAACCGCATTCACATGCTGCATCGGCAATTGGAGATCCATGAGCGCTTTCTCCTCCATCCCCGCGTCCTGGATGTGCTGGAGGCGCTCATCGGTCCCGATGTCCTGGCCCTGCAAACGATGCTCTTTTTGAAACCCCCGGGAGCGGCTGGGCAGGGATACCACCAGGATTCGTACTACATCCCGACTCTGCCCGACAGTCTGTGTGGTGCATGGTTGGCGATCGACCGGGCCGATGAGGAAAACGGCTGCATGTACTTTACGGTGGGCAGCCAGAACGAGCCGATCTATCCGGATGTGCATAACCTGCGGCAGCACTATTCGGAGGGATCGGAACTGGCCGAGTTACCGCGCGTCGACCATGTGAGCGACACCGATGCGCAACGCAATGGCCTCACGCCCGTCGCCGAGCGGTACCGTGGCCGCGAGGTGGCCGCCATCGCCAATCCGGGGGATGTTGTCTTTTTCGGCGGTCGGGTCCTGCACCGTAGCCACCGCAACCTGAGCAAGGATCGCTATCGGCGCGCCTTCGTCTCGCACTATTGCAACGCCCGCAGCTTCACCCAATGGGACTACGGGTATGGTACGCCCATGAGCAACGGTCGCCACATTCTGGGAAGGGGGACGACACACCTGCCGTTTGCACAACCGAAGTTCGGTACGCCCTGTGCCGCGAATCAGCCTCCGTCTGCGGAGGAACTCGCGCGAACAGCTCTCGCGGATGCACAGAGCGGCATGATGGATATGGTGGCAACGACACGCGAGCGCCTGGATCCTGATGCGCACCAGGGTTGAAGCGGAAACGGCGTTTCCACGAGCGAGAGTTTAAGAGCACCATTGAGCGACAGATGTTTCCGGCCTTGAGCGGCAACGGTCACGAGGCGATGCGGGTGTAGGGCGGATCCGGGTGGAAGCGCTGCAAGCCAAACGACGGGAAGAGTCGCTCTTGTTCGGGATCCCGGCGGATCAACCGGATGGCGAAGGCTACGGGCTTGTTGCGAGAACGCTGCCGCGGCAGATCGATCACTCCCTTGATCCCGGAGAGAGTCTCCAGGAGGTGATCCATTCCCGTATCGATTCCGGCGCGGCGGACCTCCTGCGACAGATGCGAGGAGGGGAACAAGGCCGGCACGCAGTGCGCGTCGTGGACGCCCCCGGACGAAATGCGGGTCCGCCATCTTGTCCCGTCTCCGGTCTGCGGGGACGATCTATTCGTTGGTCCAGTCATACCATTCGGTTCGACGCGAAGGATTGGGAAATACGTGGTTTCTGCCATACGCATGGTTTGGCGCCACTGCTTTCGACGTGGGTTGCCATACCATAGTTATCCCAATTAGGATCGCCCAATGGACGTCAACCGCGACGGCAGTCATGCAGTAATAAGGAGACCCGAGCATGAGATTCCTCTTCGGTACGGGCGAGAGACCCGGGGCCGCCGTGCGCAAGATCCGAGGCGAGCCGTTGAGCTCCAGACGCAGGCGAACGTTGTTGTTGGTGGCGCAACGCGCCACGACGTCCACCTGGCGCTGCGTGCCAGCGCAACAACTTCCGGGCGCACATGGCTCCAGGCTTCACGGGGGGCATCAGGCCTCGATGTCCTTGTCCACGACGGATCCCAGAACATCGTGCGGCGCAGAGCACCTGCTGCAGACCGACGGGTTTGTCCCGGCGTCGCTGTTCCATCGGTTGGGGATACCACCGGAACGTGTTTGAGGGCCATTGCAGTGCGAACACGAACCCGTTCCGAACATCCATCTTGCAGAAGATGTTCATGGTCAGCTCGATTCCCTGCCGATTCGCTCTGGCCCACGCCATGTCAAAGGCCGCAGCGTTCACCCTGATACGGTCCTCCCTCGCTCATATTCGGACTGGGAGCGCAGACACCCACCGCGCGCGGGATTCTGAAGTCCTCCCTGGGGCGGGGGGGTGAGAAGGAGGAAGAGGGTATTGCCCTCGATCCGAAGTGCGTCCCTGGTATCGGTGGAGCGTCCGCCAGTAACGACCGACGAGCAAGCGCGGCGAACT
The DNA here is from genome assembly GCA_021791995.1 of Bacillota bacterium. Taxonomy (GTDB): domain Bacteria; phylum Bacillota; class Sulfobacillia; order RBS10-35; family JAJYVN01; genus JAJYVN01. Next base: position 1,447 of record JAJYVN010000042.1, on the reverse strand, counting down.
GAAAGGAGACGGAGCCATGAACGACTTCACCGCTTCCTTCGTGGTCGAGCAAGCCCCTGAGGAAGTCTTTGCGGCCATCAACAACGTTCGGGGGTGGTGGGGGGAAGACGTCGAAGGTACCAACGACAAGGTTGGCGACGAGTTCACGTACCGCGTGCAGGACATCCACTACGCACACCTCCAGGTGGTGGAGTTCGTTCCCAACGAGAAGGTTGTGTGGCTTGTCCTGGACAACCACATGAGCTTCATTCAGGACCAGTCCGAGTGGGTGGGAACGAGGATTAGCGTCGAGATGGCTCGGAAGGGCAGACAGACGGAAGTGCGTTTTGTTCACCTGGGGTTGACCCGACACTATGAGTGTTTCCATATCTGTTCCGATGCCTGGAGTTCTCTGATGCGTCACAGCTTGCCGAGCTTGATCACCACCGGAAAGGGCGAGCCCTACAAGTAGCGAGGTGCAGGGGTGGAGAGCTTGCCACGCAACACCTGAGTCGCTGATGGCTTTGGCCCGCCGGGCGAGCTGGGTGTCGGGTCTCCTGGAAGTTGGATTGGTTGGCTGGCGGACGGTCCGTGAAGCGCCGGACCGCCACGTGCGGTGTCAAAGGCGACGGCCCGGTCCGGTTCCGCGGCCGTGGCATGTGGAGCCACGAGTTTTATGGATACGCGCGATGGAGGCGATGCGTAGCCGACATTCTCCTCCACATCCCGGGTCATCGCACGTACCTTCTGTCCGAACTGCTGAGAGCGGCTCCCATACAGACGGAACGTAACGCAGGTTACGATCGTCCGCACGTTGGCTGCGAACTCCTGGGCGGTGTCCACACGCCACCGGGCCTTCTTCCTGGATCCCGACGCGAACGCCGTGGGCTCCGAAGGCTTGAACCGGGTACCCGAAGCCGAAGCGGGGAAAGCGATCTTTGACCTCGATCAGCCTTACGTCGATTTCGCCATGCGCTGCCATCCGCAAGAAAGGCTGTAGTTCGCGTTGTTTCTCATGCAGGAAGGAAGCTCGCGCGGCCGTCACCGCCGCCACTTCATCACCGCGTTTCGTCTGCCGCAGTCGGTTGCCTGCCTTTGCCCGTTTCTCCGAGAAGACCCGCGCGCCCATCCCGAACCGCGTCGTACTAGCCTCGCCTGGACTTTAGGCACGGCGTCCACATCCTGCGACGAGAATGGACGGTGCCCACGCTGTGGGCAAGGACACGAGGCGGAGTACGGGAAGCGCCTCCACGCACATCGTGCAGGCGAATGCACCTAGTGGTTAGTCCCAGAAGTTCGTTCCCCATTCGGCAGCGAAAAACCACTGGACATTTCGCACCCCAGGCCTCATGCTGAGTTGCATAGGTGGCGATGGGGCGGGTGCAAAAAGGCGATGCGGAAATCGGAACGGTTGGAGACCACCGATGAGCAGCGGCAAAAGTTGCTGACGTGGGCCAACGGACAACGG
>JAJYVN010000041.1 GCA_021791995.1 Bacillota bacterium | reverse complement strand
GCCCGTCGCCACGCTCCGCCAGGAGGCTGCCTAAAGTTGTTCATTATGGGCTGCTATCCCAGCGCCCGCCCCGCAAAAGTGCAGGGCACCCGTTATCTACTCTTCCGCCGGGGCACGAGGCGCTTAGTTGCGAGGCAAACGATCCACACAAGGACCAAAAGCCCCATCGCCGATGGAAACGGATGACTGCGGAACGTATCGAGTGCATGGATGGTGTGGCGAAGGGGATGGTCCAAGAACAGAACCAACCCGACGGCAAGGGCACCGAAGGCCGACAGCAGAACCGCACCCGCGCCCAGGTCCTTGGCCGCCTCGGCCAAGGCATGATGCCCCGGTGAAACGAGGTCAACGAGAGACTCGAGGGATGTGTTCAATGTCTCGGCCGTTAGGACCAGCGTGACCAAGACCAAGACCAAGAGCATCGCCGAAGTCGACAGTCCCGCGAGTGCTCCCGCGTAGAGTGCACTAGACCCCGCCGCAAGTTGCACGCGAAAATTCCGCTCGTGCCGCCACACAAGCCGAATCCCTCGCGCCGCATAGACGAAGCTGCGTCTCCAACGCGCCTGGTATACGGCTCGGCTCACGGACCGACCCCGCGGTCGATCCCAAGCCGATGGAGGACCGCCTCCGCGGCGGCCGTCATCGCCGCCTCCCCCTCGGGAGTTTCATGATCATACCCAAGGAGATGGAGCGTGCCATGCGCGGCCAAAAAGCAGAGTTCACGGCGTAGCGTGTGCCCATACTCCTCAGCCTGCGCCTCCGCGCGTTCTAAGGAAATCACGATATCCCCCAGGAAGTCGCGGTCAGCGGGTATCGGATCGCCCTCCGCGCTGAAGGCGAGCACGTCTGTGGGGCGATCGATCCTGCGGTAGGTGCGGTTGAGCTGCCATAGGAGCGCATCATCCCCCAGATGCACGGACACCTCCACCCCCGGTCTTCCCTCCGCCGCCAGGATCGCTTCCACCACGGCCCGCACCGCAGCGCGCTCCTCGGTCGTCCATGCCCTGACGTGATCCTCCCGTGACAGCGCCACCGGCACGACCCTACCCCCTACGCGGTTAACCCGCCGCAATTGTAGCATCAGGGCCGGCGCCGATGGCGTAATGAGAGCACCGTCGCAACCGACTCCTCCGAGGCGGGTTGCCGCGACACTTCCGCGGCCAACTGCTCCGGATACTCAATGCGAGCATGGTACGCGCCAACGAGGATGCGCTGAAAGGTCTGAGTGATCGAATCCACATCCCGGAGTGTAAGCGGGGAACGACTGAGTTGGCCATCCTCCATACGCTCCGCAATCACGGAATGGATCACCTCCTCGATCTGGTTGGCGGTGGGATCCTTGTGTGCACGCACCGCCGCCTCCACCGAATCGGCCAACATGACCACCGCCTCCTCCCTGGTCTGCGGCCTGGGCCCTTCGTATCGAAACGGAGCCTCGTCGAGCACTCCACCCACCTGCTGGCGAGCGCGCTCGTAGAAGTAGCGGATGATTGTCGTACCGTGGTGGGAACGGATGATGTTAACGATCTCGCGCGGCAGGGCTGCCTTTCGCCCATACTCCACACCGTCCCGCACATGGCTCGCGATGACCCGGGCCGAGAGGTGGGGGGAGAGCTTGTCGTGCGGGTTCTCACCGCCCAACTGGTTCTCCACAAAAAATTGCGGCCGCTTCATCTTGCCGATGTCATGGTAATAGGCTCCGGCCCGCACGAGGAGCGGATCTCCCCCCACTACCTGGCAGGCGGCCTCGGCCAGATTGGCCACCATCAGGCTGTGGTGATAGGTGCCGGGTGCCTCGGCCATCAGACGTCGGAGCAAAGGGCGGCCGGGATTGGCCAGTTCCTGCAAGTGGAAGGTTGTGAGCATGCCCAGGGCCTCAATGTATGGGAGGGTGCCGATCGCCAGGGCAGCGCCCAGAAGCCCTGCCCCCCCGGCCGCCGCCATGTCCCTCCACACCGGAACCGTTGTCGATGCGGCCCCCCGGAGCTCCCCCGCGAGCGCTGGGTTTTGCCCGGCGAACAGCACCAAAAGAGCCATTGCCGCCACACCCGCCAGAGCCGCATAGACGCCAGCTCGCCAAAGTTGCCCCCGCTGATCCACGCGCCCCAGCACAAAGACCGTTACCCATGCGCTTACCGTACTCGTGACAAACGCGGCGAAGGAGTGGGTCAGAAGGCCGACCATCAAACCGCCGAGGGCTCCCACAAAGAAGGCGGGCTGATCACCCATGCCCACCGCGGCCAAGATGGCGAACCAGCTGGTCGGAGCCAGAAAGGGTGAGATTTCCATGCCGAGCCGCGTCGCAGCAAGAGACCCAACGAGCAGCGACCCGACCAGAACCAAGTGTGATTCACTTTGTAGGCCGCGACGATAGAAGCGGTTTAGATAGGCCCAAACGAGCGCCATCAAACCCAACACCAGCGCCACCGCTCCGCCAATCACGGCCAACGGCCCACCGGGATGCGCGAGGCCCGCCTCCTGCAAGAGCATCACATCCGTCGCAGTCACCGGGTCTCCCGCGCGCACAATCACCTGGCCACGCGCCACCACCACCGGGGTCACTGCATCCATCGCCGCCTGCTGGGCGGCCGTGGTCGCTGCAGTATCGACGAACTGGTTGGCTTTCAGGTCATGCGCCGCCAGCGCTGCAAGAAAGGCGAGGACCGCCGGGGACCCGCTCCCCGCTTGAATTTCCTGCTCTAGGCTCGCCGCATCGGTCGTCAAAGCCGACTGCTGCACGCCCGTGCTGAGCAGTGCACTCAGATCAAGGTCAGCGTGATCCTCCAGCGACGAGAGCGTTGCGCTCGGCATGCTCAGAACTTCGGCGTACGCGGTAAGGGAGACGCCAGGCACCTGCAGTTCCTGGCTGACATCCTGGGCCTCACCGTTCAGCGTCACAGGCGCGGTCTGACTGGAAGCCACCTTCGCAGACCCAGAGGACACACTGGTGGAACTGCTCACCGTCGTCGATGCGCTCAAAGCGGAAACCAGCGTCTGCTGGGCCTCGCTCAGGTCCTGTATCGCACCTTGAAAGGCCGCCAGCACCTCCTGTGTCACGGTAGCATCGTTCGTATAGATGGGTTGCACCTTGGACGCCGCTTCTTGCTTCAAGGCATCGGTCACCGGTTGGTTAACGAAGTCCTCGGGTGCCTCGATCGTGTATGGCGCAATCTCCCCCGCCCGCAACGTTACCTCACCCGGAAGGGTGACGGACAAAAAGACGAGGACGGCGGCAACCCCGAAGACGCTCACCCAAAAAACCCGGCGAACGGCCCGGTTGCCACCAACCGCGGCGAGGAGCCCCACCAGCGATCGCACCCGATCCATCAACGCTTGGATGACATCGGCCCCCTCTGCCTGTGCCGCAGCATTCAGGGCATGGATGGGCGCGCGCCACTTCCACGTGCGCTCTCATGCTCTTGATAGGCTCGGATGATGGCTTGGACCAACGGGTGACGAACAACGTCGGCCTTGTCCAAATAGATCATCGCAATGCCAGGCACGTCCGCGAGCACATGCCGCACCTCGGCCAAGCCGGATTCACGATCCGGCGCCAGATCAATCTGGGTGATATCCCCTGTCACGACCGCACGGCTGCCGAAGCCGAGTCGGGTCAGGAACATCTTCATCTGTTCGTTTGTTGTGTTCTGCGCCTCGTCCAAAATCACAAAGGCATCATCCAGCGTGCGGCCGCGCATGTAGGCGAGGGGGGCGATCTCGATCGACCCGCGCTGAACATGGCGTTCATAGGCCTCAACGCCCATGATATCGAACATGGCATCGTAGAGCGGACGGAGATAGGGATCGACCTTCTCCTGCAGATCCCCCGGAAGAAACCCGAGTTTTTCCCCCGCCTCAACGGCGGGCCGTGTCAGGATAATCCGCTCAACCTCACGATTCTTAAAGGCCGTGATCGCCATCGCCATAGCCAGGTAGGTCTTTCCGGTTCCAGCAGGCCCGATGCAAAAAACCAGGGAGTCCCTACGCATCGCCTCAACGTAGCGCTGTTGCCCCAAGGTCTTGGGGCGGATCGTCCGACCACGCACGGTCGTGCAGACAACCTGCTGCCAAAGGTCGGCCAGCCGCTGCTCCTCCCCACGCTGCACCACGTCCACCGCGTAACGGACATCATGCGCCGTGAGTTCACGGCCCTGCTCCGTCAATGTGAGGAGTTGTCGCAGCAGTGTCATGGTACGCTGCACATCCGCCTCGGACCCGGCGACCGAGACCTCATTGCCGCGGGCACGGATCGTCACGCCCATACCCGCCTCGATCACCCGAAGGTTTTCCTCTCTGGGTCCGTACAACTGAATGGCGCGCTGATTATCTGGTACCGCAAGAACCTGGGGCTCCACCTCCACCTGCAAGGGCCCACTCGCCTTTCCCGCCGGAGAATCCGGCGTGCCGCTCATCCGGAGCTCGTCACCGCGATCGGCCGGAACGTACCGATATTCTCTTCGACTTCCATCATCAATTGTACTCCCACCGCGCCACTTCCGACGGCCGTCACCTGCATTCGCTCCTCCAAGACCCGAGATTTCGCCGGCAGATGGGTGAGGAGGTACGAACGAGCAACGGCTGCGGCGGCATCGGCTGCCTCATTCCAACTGAGTCGCCGATAAACGTAATGAACCTTGCGATAGGTTAATGTTGTATATTCGATGGGAAGGTAGACCGTCCTCCATCCGATCGGTCGGTATACCTGTCGGTAGAGGACATAGTTCCCGAAAGGCACCCCGCGCAATCGTAGGGAGACATGGAGCCCTCCAATCATCAGCGCGTGTCGGACCACGACATTTCCCGTGGGTAATCCCAGGTCCGCCACCAGGGGCGCCGTCGAAAAGGCCGCGATCCATTTGGTGGCAAGCACGGTGCCCCCCGCATGAACCGCGATCGTATGAACCCCCGTCACCCCGCTCTGTCGGGTCCGACCGATTGGTAAGAGCGCTACGCCAGCGATCAGCACCTGTCCTTTCTTCACCTGCTGTCCTGGTGTCACCTGTGCCTGACCGGAGGCTACCGTGATCGACGTCACAAGGCCAGCGGTCGTTGCGACGATATCTCCGGCCATCTTGCCCTGCGCCTACTCCGGCGCAACCCGAATGGACTCCCCCACAGAGATGGTTGCAACCACGCCACGCAGGGTGACCCCCGCCCATGTCAGACCCGGAACAAGCCGTGGCAACCGCCGCGACACGGCGATCGCGTCCACGTGCGAACGCGGAACCCCAGGACGTACACCCAATTTCGCAGCAGCTGCCTCAATGCGCGCCGGAGGGATCCATCCCACCCCGTCCACCTGTATCACCCAGATGTGACTGCTGCCGAGATAGAGGGTGAAAATCGCGACCGCACACGCAAGGAGCAATACGGGACGTCGCAGAATGCGACGCAGCACAAACGGTGCCCCCAACCGGCGAACAAAGGTGGCATGTCCGTGACAGGCCCACACGGCGGGCCGTATCCGCTTGGCATCCCGCAGCCATACAAGCACTACCAGGCCATCGCCGGTCACCACTGCGTCACGCAGCGGGATCCCCCGTTCGATTGCCCGGTTCAAAAAGACCTCGGGTTGTGCGGTGCGAACACGCAACGCAACCGTTCCGCGAAGCCAGACCACGAGCCGGCTGAACAACCTCTCCCCACCACCCGAACCAAGAGTCACTCCGGAAAGGTGATCTGCCGCAAGCGACCGGCCAGGGTGATCTCCCGTGCATGCAGTGTGGCCACCCGCAGGTCCTGACCGTCAACCACAATGCGGCCCCCGGGAACAGCGATGATGATGCGTTCAGGCGTGAAGGTCTCGAGCCCCCGGTGGTTCTCCACACACAAATACATGCTGCCGATGGCCGTCACGCGCGGGAGGTCGAAGACAAGATCCGGGGACACTTCCAGAAGATCCACGACCCCCGTTCGCCACCGCGGCTCCGAACGCGGGTGCTCCCCCGGCGTTGTGTTCCTTGCCACCGAGTGCCTTCTCCTCCTCGCCGGGGCCCTGTCCAAGGGTATGTGCCAATCCTCCGCACTAGAATCCGGTCCGTTGCAGGAACCAAGCCCGGAAAGCGGAAGCCAACGCGCCGAGGGGGCGATCTGGATGCGCTACGGACGACTCCACGGACTCGAAACGCCCGTCTCCAGAATCATTTTGGGGTGCGGCGGCTTGCGCAGGGACAACATGGACAAGGCGACCACGCTGCTGGACGCCTTCCGCGCGGCCGGGGGAACCACTCTTGACACCGCCTTCAACTACGGTCGGGACGGCGCGAGCGAGCGGGCGGTAGGACAGTGGATCGCCGAGCGCAGTGCTCGAAGCGACGTTGTCATCATCACCAAGGGTGCGCACCACGATGCGGAATGGCGACCGCGCGTACGACCCGATGTCATCACCCAGGAGCTGACCCTCAGCTTGGAGCGGCTCGGAACCGACCATATCGACCTCTACCTACTCCATCGTGATGACCCACAGGCTCCCGTCGGCCCCATCATCGACTGTCTAAACCAGCACCTGACCGATGGCCGGATCCGGGCCTTCGGCGGATCCAACTGGAGTCCGCGCCGCATCGAGGAGGCCAACGCCTATGCTGCAAGCCACGGCCTCCAGGGCATGGTCGCAAGCAGCCCCAACCTTGCCCTTGCCGTTGCGACGGACCCTCCTCACATGGGCCATGCCACCGTCTCAGGCGATCCCGAGGCGCTCCAGTGGTACGAGCGCACCCGTTTTCCCCTCCTGGCCTGGAGCGCTCAGGCCCAGGGGTTCTTCTCCGAACGCGGTAACCCGGAGAATCCCGATGCTCGGAGGCACTTTCGCCGCTATGATGATCCACGCAATTGGGAGCGGTGGCGCCGCGTGCAAGATTTGGCGTCGAGGCGCGACCGAACACCGACGCAAATCGCGCTGGCCTGGGTGTTAGACCTGCCGCTCGAGGTGTATGCGGTCGTCGGGCCGGGGACGGTGCCGCACCTGGAGGACGCCCTTGCGGCACAGGAGGTGACGCTAACCCCGACAGAACTTGATTGGCTCAATCTGCAGGAGACACGGTAACCATCCCTTTGCCCATACGTGAGGTTCGAAGATCTCGTGATTGAGCCCCGGCCGCTGGTCCGCAACCGGATTCAGATGGTGATCGGAGGGGGCCCCCCATGGCGTCAATATTAAAGAAGTACACGAGGGCGGATACGTTGCCTCACAGAAAAAAGTACTTAACGAGCGGCCGGTGGAAAGGGGGGGCAAAGGGGAAACCGGAGTATCTCGCCCCTCTGATCCCGTTGCTCCCTGCATGGGTTCGGGATATCCCGAGCGGGCCTGGGGCGTACGCCGCTACGCCGTTGGTTAGCGTCTTCCGTCGCGGTTTTCCGTCATCTCCACCCGGTCTCCGTCGCTACTTGAACGAGTGGATCTGAAATGCACGGCCGCGCCTCGGTGTCGGAGTGGATGCCAACGGCTGCTGCGGGGTGATCTGCAGTAGAGCCAACTGCAAGCGGTTGATCTCTCGCTGTAGCGCAGCGGGGTTGAGGGTGGGATAGAACGAGGCCATTTGGTCCTTCGCGCTCTGCGGGACCTCGGAGGAGGCCAGTACGCGCCGGCAGGGCGTTTGGGGGCTATCGTAGATGCGCCGCACCTTGGCGCCGTGACGCTCCTTGCGCACCAGCTTCTGCGTGCGCTGAAAGAAGTTTGTATACAGGCGGAGGTGGCCGTACAACTCGTTGAGCATGGCGACTTGCTCAAGGGTGTCGTAGCGCCGGTAGCCGACCGTCCGACGCACCACGGCCCAGTTCTTCTGTTCGACGTAGCAGTTCTCGTTCTTGCGTAACGCCCGCGAACGGGTGAACGTGCGTCCGTGCTGGATGCAGTACGCGGCTAGGTGGTGGTTGATGAACTCCCCGCCGTTCTCGGAGTCCAATCCGAGGATCGCAAAGGGGAAGTCTGCGAACTTCGCCTGCAACGCCTCGAACACCCAGCGTTGCGCCTTGTTGCGTACGGCGACGGTCTCGGTCCATCGGTCATGTCCAGCGTCGGGGCACAGTCCTCGGCAGCAACCTTACGTGCCACAATACGTTGAGACAGGTCGGGGCCGAAGTTTAGGGTATGGGGCCGGGAGAGGATGGAGAACAGATGGTCCTGTTCCGTGGGGAGAACCGGGAGGACAAGATGACAGACCAGGCACGGGCGACGGAGACTCCAGTGGAGGTTCGTGATGCTGGACCGGACGCCGGCCACGCTTCCTCCAGGCCCGCAGACCCGGAGGTGAAGGCGACACGCCGCCGTTTCTCGGCAGAGTACAAGCTACGGATCCTGCGGGAAGCCGATGCCTGTGCCCCAGGGGAAGTCGCCGTGCTGCTCCGCCGGGAGGGTCTGTACTACTCCAGGCTCAAGCTTTGGCGGCAGCAGCGGGAGCGCGGGGAACTCGATGCCCTGGCGCGCCGCCGCGGGCCGGCCCCGTCCCCGGACACCCAGATCGCGGAGGAGAACGAGAAGCTACGTGGTGAGGTCGCGCGCCTGCGGGAGCGCCTGGAGCGGGCCGAGGCCGTGATCACAGTCCAAAAAAAAGTTGTCCCAGTTGGTGGGAGTCGCACTGCCGGAGGACAAACAGGCCGGAGGCGACTTGTGATGCAGGCCGTAGCGGAGCTATCCCCGATCGTGGGCACTGCGGCGGCGTGCGAGGCCCTTGGCATGTCTCGTGCCTCGTTCTACAGGCTGAGTCGGCCCAGCGCCAGTGATCCCCGGACCGGGTACGTCCCCGATTGGGCCCTGTCCCCGGGGGAACGGCAGGCCGTTCTGGACGTCCTGCACTCCGAGCGCTTTGTGGACTTCGCCCCGGCCGAGATCTACGCGACGCTGTTGGACGAGGGCGCGTACTACTCTGCTCAGTACGGACGATGTACCGACTGTTGGCCGCGTACGGCGAAGTGCGCGAGCGCCGGGACGTGCGCCGGCACCCCAAGCATCAGAGACCGGAACTGCTGGCCGACGGGGCCCCGGCAGCTGTGGACGTGGGACATCACCAAGCTCGCCGGGCCGGGGAGGTGGCACCACTATAGCCTGTACGTGATCATCGACGTCTTCTCCAGGTACGTCCCAGGCTGGCTGCTGGCGGACCGTGAAAGCGAGAGCCTGGCCAAGCGCCTGATCGAAGAGACCTGCCGCAAGGAGGGGATCCAGCTTGGGCAGCTCACCCTGCACGCCGACCGGGGCGCGCCCATGACATCGAAGTCCGTGGCCCAACTGCTCACGGATCTCGACGTGACCCGTAGCCACAGCCGACCAAGGAACAGTGATGACAACCCCTACTCGGAGGCGCAGTTCAAGACCATGAAGTACCGGCCGGACTTCCCCCAGCGCTTCGGGTCGCTGGAGGACGGCCTGGGCTTCGTGCGGCGCTTCTTCCGCTGGTACAACCATGAGCACCGGCACACGGGGATTGCATGGCTCACGCCAGCGACGGTGCACTTCGACCGCGCTGAACAGGTCCTCATCGGCAGACAGCGAGTGCTCGACGCTGCCTTCGATGCCCATCCCGACCGATTCGGCGGCAGGCGCCCCCAGGTGCCGGAGCTCCCGAAGGAGGTGTGGATCAACCGTCCCTGGCACGCGTCGTCCCCACACACGGTGTGACCGCGGGGCAGCCGGTGCACGACTCGACCTCGAGGGCACCGAACAGCAAGAACAAAGCCGATGTCCCTACCCTAAACTCGACCGGAAAACTGTCTCAAAAGGCTTGACACGTTCCGCGTTGGGTGCCTCGCCGACTTGTTCGGGAACGGCCCGCCGCTTTGCACCACCAACGGTGGGGCGACCTGGCAGGCGGCGGCGGTGGCCGGAGAAAGCGCCTGGACGGCTGCCGCGGGCCTACTGGACCTTCCGCTGGCAGAGGCGCTCGCGGGCCACTACCCGCAGATCAATGTACCCATCAGGGGCGGCGCCACCGGTCCCGACTCGGCCTGGATGGATGACGCCCTCGCTCTCTATACGACGACCGACGCGGGTGCCAACTGGATCCGCTACGCCTGGCCGGCTGGGTTCGGGGGCCCCGGCGTGATCAGTTTCGCGACTCCCGACGACGGGTGGATGATGCACGACGGTCTTTTCGCCACGACCGACGGCGGGGCGGTTTGGACACAGATTGGCGGACCGTACGGGCAACCGACAATCGGGTACGGGCGCCGCCGTATTCAACTGTAGGGGGGATGCGGTCAACGTCGGATCCCTTGGTCCCCTCGGCGCTGTCCGACCCGCTTTACGCCGCCGTGGCCAAGTGGTACCGTGACCCCAACAACTTCATCCAGTAACGGCGTGACGGTTCCCTATCCTGTCGCGCTCTTGGGAAAGCCCGGCTCAGCCTATTGGTTGGCCGGGCCTTCGCGCTGGTTGGGCCCCACTAGGGCAGGTCGTCGTCCAACTGTCGAGCGAATGGCGCCATCATCCTTTGGCGTTGTACCAGGTCTCCATCAGGGCCCCTGGCCCATCCCCCTTGACTGAACACTGAAAGTCGGCATACGTCGTCGGAGCGTAATTCCAACTTGCAATGATCGTACCCGGAATATCGAAGGCAAATCCAACCAGCCCGATCCTGCGGCTGCGGATGTAGTCCACCAACTGGGTCGCCAGTGTCGGGAAGTCGGACTTGCAGCCGCCTTGCCCCGACCACTGCGCCCACTCCGTCACGACGACCGGTTCCACCGTCGCCTCCTGGCCGAAGTTCTCAGTCCATGCAGCCACCGGATCAGGCTCCATCCATGTGCCAAAGTACGGGTGAACCGCATAGGCCAGTTCGTGTGCTGGATCTCTGAGCACGGGTTGACCTTGCAGCGTACGAGCCAAACTAAGGCCATCCACAAGGATGACGTTCTTGGCCCCCGCAGCCCGAATCTGATCGATCAGCGTCTGCGCTCCCACTGCCGCAAAGGCACCGTGGTCGTGCCAGGGTGGCGCCGTCCCGCCATACGCCCAGAGTTGCCAATCCTCGGCGTTGGCGGGCAGGGCGGGCTCGTTGAAAAGCTCAAAAAGTACGTTGTCATCGGTCTTGAACAGTGGCACAAGGGTAGCCCAGTCCCGTGCCGTGGCGGCCGTTGGCATGGGCCAGGGATTCGTCTCTCCGCTCGGGCTCTGATCCTGGATGGAGAGGATCACCACGAATCCGTCCTTCAGGGCAAGCCCCACGCCCGCTTGAATCTCCTTGAGGTAAGCAGTGGAATACAGTGACGACGCCGGATCCAATCCGGGTTCGCTCAACTGAAAGCGAATCGTATTGGCCCCCCACGATCGGGCAGCCGCCAACTCGGCCTGCCCAAAGTGCTCATGCGCCACCGCATACTGACCACGAAGGGCGGCATCGGGTGCGACCAAGCCGACGATCTGGACGCCCTTGATCACAAATGGCTTGCCGTTCCGAAGGAGCGCCGTGCCGGACACCGTGACTCCCCTGGGCCCAGCCACCAAGCCCGACCCTAAAAGCAGAATAGGAAGCATGGCCAAGGCACACAACCACGGGCCTCGCAATGCTGCCGGCCTCCCCTTGATGGCACCTCAATCACCGGATCGCATCCCACTCCTACCACTACACCCCACGCGCCTGCAACGATCCGTCCGGATTGGTGATGGGAACGACGTACGGCGATCGCTCGCGAAGACGACCTCGTTCATCATGGCCCGGGTCGGGAAGGTCCAGAGTTCAGTACATTTGCCGCCATGCACCTCAAAGCCGCTCAGTGACACAATCTTCCGCCTGCGAGACGAATGCTGTATATCTCTCGAAACCCGGCGCTGCTCCTCCACCCGGCACCACGTGTACCTATTCGGTGAGCTGCGGTGCTCCTGCCCACGGTATCTGCGAGAAACTTGATCGCGGTAATTGAGTAGGACGGAGGTCGGAGGAGGGGGTAGGCAACGGTGGTTCTGTGCAATGTCCTGTGGGGAGAGAGGATGCAGTGGCTGGGCCCAAGGGCTCGGTCGGCCCTGGATCCATATAACGCAGCGGCTGAGTGTGCGGTCAAGCCGACCTTCGGCCCGCTTGCGCGCTACGGGCTTGACCGCACACCGCCGCTGCAACGGAACCTGTAAGGCCGACCGAGGGGATCCTCTGCAGTAGGAGCAAACAACTGGCGCGAGCGAGGTGCAGTGGATGCTGCGCTAGTGCAGACAGGGTGACTGGACCCACACAGCATCGTACGTATTCGGTAAGCTGCGCCAAACACCAGCCCCCGGCTCATGCCCCTCCTTCCATCGCCGCCGACAGGTGTTTGGCGCAGCTTACCGAATACGTACGTCGGTCCGGAGATGACCGGACTGAATTTCGGAACACACGGGGAGGTACCATCTATTCGCATCAGTACGATCGCCGTCCACGCTGGCGCCGACCCCGACCTGACTACGGGGGCAGTGATCCCCCCCATCCACCTGTCGGCGACCTTTGAGCGCGACGCCGACGGGGCCTACTCGCGCGGATTCACGTATAGCCGCGCCGACAACCCTAACCGGCGAGCCCTGGAACGCTGCATCGCAGCGCTGGAAGGCGGCGCGGACGCTATGGCGTTCGCCAGCGGGTCCGCGGCTACGACTGCCGTCCTTCAAGCTCTGAACCCAGGGGACCACGTGCTGCTGCCCGACGACGTGTACCACGGGACCGCGAGGCTCGCACGGAACCTGTTCGGCCGGTGGGGGCTCGAAGCGACGGCCGTGGACATGACGGATCCGGGCGCCCTTGCTGCCGCCCTCCGGCCGAGTACGCGGTTGGTGTGGGTCGAGACGCCGTCAAACCCTCTACTCAAGATTACGGCCATCGCGGACGTTGCTGCGGTGGCCCACAGGGCCGGGGCCCTGTGCGTGTGCGACAACACCTTCGCGACGCCGGTGCTCCAGCACCCGTTCGAGCACGGGGTCGACGCCGTACTCCACGCTACGACCAAGTATCTGGGCGGCCATTCCGACTTGGTGGGCGGCGCAGTGGTGGTAAGGGAGCGGACTCACTTGGCGGAGACACTGCGGGGCATCCAGGGGCTGGCTGGCGCTGTCCCTGCCCCGTTCGACTGCTGGCTCGCCCGCCGTGGGATCCGGACCCTCACGCTCCGGATGCGAGCGCACTGCACGGGCGCCCAAGCCGTCGCAGAGTTCCTCGCAGGACATGCCGCGGTCGCAGCGGTGCATTACCCTGGGCTACCGGGCCACCCAGACCACGACCTAGCGCGCCGCCAGATGACGGGCGGTTTCGGCGGCATGCTGTCCGTCCAATTGCGCGGCGGGAAGGCGGCCGCCATGAGAGTGGCCTCCGGCGTGCAGCTCTTCACCCGGGCGACGAGCCTTGGCGGCACCGAAAGTCTCATTGAACACCGGGCATCGGTGGAAGGGCCGCAGACTCGCACGCCCGACAACCTGCTGCGCCTCTCGGTGGGGATTGAGGACCCCGAGGACCTGATCGCTGACTTGCGCGAGGCGCTCGCCGGGGTGGGATGAACCGAGGGACTGGAGTGAATGTCCTCGCTTGACCGGGGATCGCCCTCCTCGTGAACCTGTGCGTCTGGACATCCCTCCGCGCCGTCGCGGGCCGGACGGGGTGGGTCCGAGTGAAGAAAGGGAGTCCTTGCGGAGCGAACTGGACCCGCTACTCTACACAAGAGCGACCGGGTTCAAAGGCACCCCCGTTCTGGAGAGCGGTGCGAAAGGAGGACCCGCAGGTGGAGTGGGTGATTCGAGGAGCTCTGGCGCGGAACAGGCGGCCGGGGTACAAGAAGATTGGCGACCGCAAAACAGTGGATCGGGACGGCGTAGGCCCGTGGCTAGAGGAGGTACAGGCCAATGGCATCCGCGGGATCCTCTGCTTGCTGGAGGCGTCAGAACTGGACCTGTACGACTGGCTGCCTGGTGGGCTCCTGGAGTGGTATCGAGCTCAAGGCTTCCAAGTGGAGCACGTCCCCATCCCTGACCACGCCTGCCCGATCGCAACGGATGATCAACTGCGATTGGCGAGAGCAGCACATGAGCGTCTGCCGACGCCCGTGTTGATTCACTGCAGTGCGGGCCAAGGTCGCACTGGTGCAGTCATCAAGTTCCTACAGTCGTCGCCGGATGTTCGAGGAGGCGAAGGAGAGTAGCATACCCGCAATCCAGCCGCCGGGCCGCCTCCGACCGGCTGATCCGCCCGACCTCTAGTGGCAAATCTCATAAATTCGGGGGTCTATGGCCCGGAATCGGCGCGTCATTCCGTTAAGAAGGCGTCAGCACGAATGCGAAGTCGCTCAGGAGCGTCGTCAGGACTTCGTTCAGTGTTCCTTCGAAAGGCGTCGGTTCCCACCTGCCCCGATGATCGGCCATACCGAGTTGG
>JAJYVN010000040.1 GCA_021791995.1 Bacillota bacterium | reverse complement strand
GGTCAGCCGATCAGGCCACTGCTCGACGCGGAAGCGTTGGCGGCTTCCTCCGGCGCAAGTTGAGGCACTCCCCCATCGGCCTGCGTCGGCGCTTCCAGCGGTTCCTTGAGCCGCTCACGCCAATTGCGGACCATCGGGTACACCCATACGACTTTTACGGCCACTGCTCTTGCGTGCTCTCGATCTTGCCGTCCCCGTCCGGACGTCCGCCCCAGGCAGATCCAATTCGCCGCGCGGTAACAAGTCCCAGGCCACGGCTGCTCCACAAACGTCTCAACGATTACGGGCTCATACCCATACCGCCGCTTCCAGTCGTTACCCAACCGGCGGAGCGTCAGTCCGAGAACGTGGCTGGCCAGGTGGGGCACCGTCACTTGGGGCATCAAGAGGTAGCGGTTGTTCGCGACAATGCGCGGTCGGTATTTCTGCCGATCCTGCGGCGACCAGCCGATCCATGCGTCACGAGCAGCCAAGGCCTTCGCGGAGGCGGCGAACATTATCCCTCCGAGAATGGTTGGAACGCCATCAACGCTGGCACGTATCCAATACTTTTGTTGAGCGCCAAAGGCACGACGAAACCCCAACGGGTGGTACTTGGCCATCATCGCGTTCCACGCAGGCCCCTCCTCACGCGGAACCGGCTCCACCTGCACCGGTTGCAGTGCACGCAGCGTGCATTGCACCACAGGACTTGGCGGCGGTTCCCCCATTCGTTCGGATGTTGCTGTCCGCGACGCATCCCAGCGCCGCACCGGCAATTCAACGAGCCCTGCGGCCTCCAATTGCAACAGCAACTGCCGACACGAGTTGACCTTCAGCTGTCCATTCGGTGCCTTCCACGCCAGGTTCTCACAGATCGTGGCAATCACTTCACTGAAGCCGAGCTTGCCAAAGCGCTTAACCGTATCGATCACCAATGCCAAGTCCCCGTCGGTAAACTCCCGGCTCCCATACCAGAACGGGGGGGTCCATTTTGGCATCGGGCACTTCACTCCTTCCGCGACTCGTCTGAAGCGTTCTCCCGTCCCAGCATGCCTGCCTTACGGCGCACGCAGCGCAGCTCCCTGCCTCTCTTTCGGATGCAGTTTCGCACATAACTCTGCATCGTGGGCAGATCCCGCGCGAAACATCCCGCAACACGAAGATTCCGAAGCGCAAACACGTTCGCCGCGTACAGTACAACACAAGCCCCACCTTCCGGCGCGGGGCTACTCCGTTCCGTCACAGCGCATCGTGGTGCGGAAACCCACCTGTTGCCAGGTCGAGTGAAATGGCCCTCCCGGCGCCGGATCGAAGCTGGGTGCGTTCCCGGTCGGGCAGAAGGATCGGCGGACAACTTTATGCTCTGTCCTTGTCCTCGGCGCCCACTTCTACTGGCTCCGACAGCGAAGGCTCGCACGGAGGCTATGGGTGAACTCGCCGGGAAGTTAACTTGCGGCATGGTGGCCGTGCAAGTCATGCCCGACCATTGCAACTACTGACACATCTCATAAATTCGGGGGTCTATGGCCCGGAGTCGGCGCGTCATTGCGTTAAGAAGGCGTCAGCATGAATGCGAAGTCGTTCACGAGCGTCGTCAGGACGTCGTTCAGTGTTCCTTCGAAGGGTGTCGGTTCCCACCTGCCCCGATGATCGGCCATACCGAGTTGGTAGAGGCCGCCTTGCAGGAAGGTGAGGCGCGCGCGATTCCAGGGCCCATCCTCATCCTCGGTGTAGATGATGCGATGCGGCCCGTGGACGCGCACGCGCAGATGCGGAAAACCCTTGGCGTGCAGGGTACGCTCCACCTCTGCAGCCCGTGAGAGCGCCTCGGGTGTGGGCATCTATGCAGCCTCCTTCTCCATCGGGTAACCATGAAACGTCCGACGGAACGGATGACCTTCCCCACCATTCCAGCGCTCGACAAAAGCCTTGATACGATCCATCAACGCCTGGGCGGACGCAAAGCTACCACGGCGAAGGACGTGTCACTGCAAGATAGAAAAGAAAATCTCGACCTGATTGACCCAGGACGCATGGATCGGCGTGTGGTGAAACACGAAGACGCCGTCCTGTGCGGCATTGAACTTCGTTCAACGCTCGTCCTTACCGTCATAGTGGATATTGAGGTTGTCCCAGACGACATGGACTGCTTGGCGTCCTTATACGGGTCGGCCACCGTGTTCATGAAGGCAACGAGGTCATCCGCGGTGCGCGTCGGACCACAAGAACTGATTACCTCTCCCGTCACAACGTTGAGCGCCGACAACACCGCTACCGTACCGTGACGTTTGAATTCGTACTCGTATTTCCCGCGTTTCCCCGGCACCACCGCGTCCGGTGGCGGTTCCAGATATAGACCGACAGCCTCGTTGACCTTCTCTTGGAAGGCTGGGTCCTTACGGTGCAGCCATCCGCGTACATGATGCGGATGGAGTGCGTGTTGGGTGAGCGTCTGATAGATGCTCGACCGGCTCATCGTCGGCCCCTCCACCTCGGGTGCCGCCACCTCCGTCAACCGATCACAGGTCCAGAGTGGCACTTCGGCGTGCCCGTGATTCGCCGGACTATCACATGCCAAAGCAATGACTTCGTATCGCTGAGCGACGCGAAAGACCGGCGGCCGTCCCGAGCGTGGTTCGTCAGGCAACCCTTCCAAGCCCTTCGCCTTGCATCGTGCACTCCATTTCTTCACCGTCTTGATGCTAACCGCCAAGGCTTCCGCCACGCGACCAACCGTCGCGCCCTCCGCCAACTGCCGGACGCTCGCACGTGCAAACGATGTTCCACCCGTTGTCCGTTGGCCCACGCCAGCAACTTTTGTCGCTGCGCATCCGTGGTCTCCAACCGTTCCGATTTCCGCATCGCCTGTTTGGAGCCGCCCCATCGCCACTTGTGCAACTCAGCATGAGGCCTGGGGTGCGAAATGTCCAGTGGTGTTGCGCTGCCGAATGGGGAACGAACTTCTGGGACTAAGCACTAGACCCCGTAACTTCGGCTTAGTGAGTGGGCACGAACGGACGTCGAAGAAGCTGTCTCCGCCGGAAACATCTCGGGCCTGCCCAACGGCAGTTTCGAGCCGCTGACCGATGCAACACGAGCTGACGCGGCGACTGTCCTTGCCATGGTGTTGCAGCACAAGGGATCCTGAGAAGAACACACTTGGCGCAGTACGTTGCATCCAGGGCCCAAGCAGCAACGCGGTCGTGTCTACCGGGCCAGGGCTGAGGGAACCGTTGTGCTGGTGCCGACCGAACCCGCCATAGGAAGTCGAAGGACGGGAGGCCCACATGATGGGAGATTTCCGGCGGACGAATGAGTGTCGCAGCAGCGTACCGGAATCGCGACACGGTTCCGCATGACCGGCTTGGGTGGACGAAGCGCGTACAGGAAGGCACCGATCCCACCGTCTGCACTACCCAACCATCACCGGAAGAACAATACTGGGAACCGGCGCACCGCCGGAAACCTGTAACGTGATCGTGATCACTCCGGCGGTTGCTGAGTCCGCCGCTGCCACCGTTACCGTCGTGACCGCCTTGGCCCGGCCTGGGATCGTCATGGTACCGGAAGCAGGTTGGAGCACCAACCCATTGCCGCTAACCGTCGCACTCCACTGAACCTGCTCGCTCGATCCGGTCATGTTCTGTACCCCAAACGGCACAGGGACGCTCTCCCCTGGGGCTACCGACACACGCAACGGTCCGGCCGGATACCCAAGGGCCGGGTACAGGCCCTCGGTATCCGAAGGGGGGGACGAGGTCGTGCCCCACGTCTGGGAGGGGAACCGGCCCAGGGTCCACGTTAGAGTCCCGCCCTCGAGTGGAAAGTTTGCCGGCAGATAGTCATCATTCCATGCTTTGCCGTTCAAGGTTAGAGATTGAACGTATGTCGGCAACGCCCCTGTGCTTCCGGCGGCCGTACCCGCAATCTCAGTGATGGTGTGACCTGAACCGGTGTGCACAACGATCTTCGAGAACAGCGGGTTCCCCAAGACAAGGACGCTCGAACCCGGCGTCTCCGGATACATCCCGAGCGCCGACCACACAAACCACGAGCTTGTGGCGCCCAGGTCATCATTGCCGGGCAGCCCTCCGGGGCGGTCGGGGAATAGTTGATTTTGGATGGCACGGACGACCTCCTCCGTCTTGGATGGCTCGCCCAAATAGTCGAACTCCCAAGGGATCTCAAAGCTCGGCTCATTGCTCATCTGAATGTCGGTCGGCCCCATCGCGGCAACATTGTCGGTCAGCATGGCGAGAAAGTTCGAGAGGTTCGTTCGGCCGCCCATAGCATCCGCCAAACCCTGGATATCAAACGGCTCATCGGGGGTATAGTCGTAGGTGTCGTTCTCCACAAAAGCCGAGCTCTCTTGGGTAAATGGGAAGTAGGTGGTGTCACCATACGTGTTGAAGGGGACAAACGCGCCGTTGAGGTCTTTCGGCCCCAGGAGGTCAGTCCCGGGGTTGAATACATTCTGCCAATTGTTGGCCCGCACCGCAAACGAGGCGGCCGTTTTGGTCTGACCCAAGGCCTGGGCCAACTCGGAAATCGCGTAGTCGTCCACGTTATACTCTAGTTGCGTGGATACCGGCCCGTAGAAGCGGCAACAACCATACGACCCATTCATGGGCAAAAATCCGAGTTGAAGATAGTATAGCAAGCCCGGTCGGACCTGGTTGGGATTGGTCGCCTGGGAGATCATGTCTGTCAAGGCGGTCTCGGCGTTGAAGCCACGCGCTCCGAACGCGTACGCATCGGTGATGATGGGATCCGCCGAGTCGCCGACCATGATGTACCGCTCGATGTTCTCGCTCGTATACTTCGGAAGCTCCTGCGTCTCCACGTAAGCATCCAGCATGGACTGGACGATGTCACTGACTCGGTTGGGTACGAGCAGGGAGAGCAACTGCACTTCACTGCGGTACATGTCCCATTCCGAAAAGTTGGTGTACTCGACCTGCCCCTGCGGCATCGCGTGCACCTTGCCATCCGATCCCACATACTGCCCGTTCACGTCGCTCGCCACGCTCGGAAAGAGCAAGGAGTGATACAGGGCGGAGTAGAAACTCACCCTCTCGGACGCTGTGCCACCGCTTACCTGGATTTGATCCAGGAGCTTATTCCATGTGTTGTGCGCAGCCATCTCCACCCCTGAAAAGTCCCAGCCCGGGTCTTCCGTGCGGAGATTCTGTTCCGCATTGGTCAGGCTGACGAAGGAAATGCCGACCTTGGCCTGTACAACGGCGTTCCGGGTGGTGTTGAACGTGAGGTAGGCGCCGCCCATGTTGTGCGCGGTCGGCCCCTTCCCGGTGGCGGCTTCCGAAGTCCCGACGACCGCCCCCTCCCAGGTGCCGTAGCGGGTGAAGGGGGTGCGGAACTCGATCACAAAGTAGATGGTGTACCCGCCGGAGCCCTGACTGACGAACCCGACCACCTCCTGATCGCTCAAGACCTGGAAGGAGTTGATCGGAAACTGGCCCTGCTCTCCGCTCACCTTGAGGAGCAGATTGGCCTCGGCAGAAGCTGGGAAGGTGAATTGCGCCATGCCTGTGCGCTCGGTCACCGTTAACTGAGTGGTGACGCCATCGGCGGTAAGTTGGTAGTATCCTGGATCCGCCTTTTCGGTGCTGTGTGAGAATGATTCGGTGAAATGGGTCGGATCGGCTGGAAGGGCTCCAACGACCGGGAGAAATGGCAGGGCACCCCGTGCCGAACAGTTGGGACAACCGGACACGTGGTTGAGGCTAAAGCCCAACAGCGTCGTGTCGGCATAGTTATAACCCCCGCCGCTGTGGCTGTCGCCAAGTGGGGACGTGTCGGGTCCCCATTGGATCATCCCGAAAGGGTCGTCTGCCGCCGGGGAGTCGTCCCCCCCGTTGTAGTTGCCGGTACCGTTGAGCCCCTCGGTGCCGATGAAGGGGTTGACCAGTGCCGCGGAGTTGAAGGCAGGCGGGCTGGCGTGCAATGCGCAACCACCTGCGAAACCTACAAGCCCCACGATCCCAACCGTGAGGACCGCACGCATCACGCTCGCTCCACTGCACCAGTGCACCAGACGATCGCTCCTTCCATCGGACCAGAGGTGGAGCATTAGATGCCTTGTGCGGATCCACGAAGAAGGCAATCGTTTGCTGCCATTATAGCGATTGAGCATACCGTGCAACGGGATGCGACGCTGTGAGATCCATCCTTTACCCGCGTCCTCCCGCCTATTGCGTGTGCTCCAATCAGAGACGATGAACGTCTCTGATTGGAGCAATGTTTGTCTCGGCCGACCAACCCTCCCCGGCCTGCCATACATGGGTGGTTCCTTTCCCTGGCCCGGGATGGGATGAACCTGCGCGGATTGGCGGGCCAGGCAGGGGAGCTCTCTCCTCTATACCATATCTTGGTGCTTCCATGCTATGCATATATTCCTGATCATTCCTTACAATGCTCGGGTCGACCCCTCAGTTCTGGCGTACCCGTAGCCGTGGCGGCAAAGATGATGGAGCATTCAGTGACCATGTTTACCGAAACATATGCAGACCTCTTGGTTGAGGCAACAGAAGACGCTGCCCGCCAGTCCGATGAATGGCTGGCACGGCAATAGGACGCCACTCCCACCAAGCCAGAGCCCTACCGGAAACCCAGAGCCATTGATGGAGAAGGTCTGAGCGGAGTCGCAGTTGAGTTGAGTGCTCCACCCTTTGCGACAAATGAACGGTCGTCCACGCCATACAACTGGAAATTGGCCTGTGTGGCCCCGATGACCTTGGCAATTATACAAACTATCGCAAAACCCTTGACACGCATGAGCCTCCCTCCGAATCGACCGGGAGTATGTACCAACTACTCCAGGAGGGGGAGGCTCATGACCCAACATGCAGAGCATCGCAAAAGCGTCATCGATCATCTACGATCCCTGGGGATTAACCTGGTCACTGCGACCCGTCTCTGGGCCCTGCAGGATCTTGCTATCCTTGCCTGGACCGCCAATCTCGACGCCATCGATTTCATCCTGCGCCGCAGTGACGTCGGTATCGGCCGTCCACCGAGCGACCCGGCGGCCATGTTCCGCGCTTGGATGCTCGCCACCTCTCTGGGAATCTCCTGCCCCGCCAAGTCGGCCGATCGCCTTGGGACCGACCCCGTTCTCGCGATCCTTGGCGGTTTCGAGCCCACCGACACCCCTGGTGCCACTACCTTCGTAGACTTCATGACCCGCCTGACCCGCACAATGCGGGCACGGCCCCGCGTCCACTGCTCCCACCGCAAGCGGGTCAAGGGCCCCGGAAAGGGGAAAAAACGGCCCCTCCGCCGTGTCGACGTTCTTGCCCGCCTGCAGGCGCAGCTACCACGCTTGAGCCACGGTGATGAGGGAGCCCTGCAAGACATCCTCGCCTGCATCGCTTCTGGCTCCGCGGATCGCGGGCTCATCGATCGGAACCGACTGTGTATCACGGGCGACAGCACCGTCCGGTCCGCTTGTGCCAACCGTTTCGGCGGCCATATCTGCGACGATCCTCCCGGAACACCCGATGGGCATCACCGCCGCTTCCGTGACGGGGACGCCACCTGGGGTTGGGAGGCTTCCCGCGGCGTCTGGATCTACGGCCATCGTTTCTACGAGATCACTGTCGCCGGTTGCGCCCACGACCTCCCGGTACTCATCCGTTCCGTCGGTGCGGACCGCCGCGACGCCGTGTCTCGGTTGCTCTCCTACAGCGAGCTTGGCTCTTCCTATCCCGATGCGGACACCGTCGCCGCCATTCTCGATTCCGCGCACGACGCTGGTGTCCTCTTCGATCCGTTCTGGCGCACCAGCATCCAGGCCATCATGGGCCTCAACCCGGCGCACAACACCAAGCACCCCTTCCGCCTGACCGCCGAAGGTATCCCAATCGGTACGTGTGGCCACCCCATGTCCCCGGACGGTTCCTCTCGGGGACGGCTGAAATTCGTCCGTCCCCGTACCCGCAAGCGCTCTGCCCCGGACGATCAGCCCCCCTGCCCGCACAGCACCGCCTCCATCTCTGGCACCGCCGCGCTCCTTCTTCATCCGGGACTCGCCCGCGGCACCGAGAAATGGCGTCTGGCCCGCAACGACCGGACCTGCGCCGAACGAAGCGACACCCGCAAGCGGAACGACTTCGGTCCGCTCTGGTGTCGCCGACGCGGGCGCCGCAACCGTACGGCTCACTCTTTCTTCGCGACCTGCTGCCAACACTTTGCCGCCTGGGTGCAAAAGGCCGACGACCGCGTCGAAACAGTCTTTGCCGCCATCATCGAGCGATACATGCCCGCCCTGCGCGATCTACCGCGCCACGCTGCGGCTTAGGCTGGATGTGGGGGAAGCGGGGGGATAGGATCGCGTTTGGCATGAAAGGTTCTGTTCGGCCGCTGGTACTCCGATCATGCCGGCTCACGCCACCATGCCCGTATACGACCATCGGTCCCGATCTCGATTCAATTCCCACGGAGATATCGCCACTGTGGACCCTTGCCATACCTATTGCCCTACTGGATTCCGTTTGTACTCGGCCCTCGTTTGATGGCAAAAGTGATGGCAAACTATGAGGACGCCCCCCTGACCTCTCAGTAGGCGCCCACTGCATCCCTTGTATCTCTAGCTTGGATTGGCGCGCCCGGCAGGATTCGAACCTGCGACCTACTGATTAGAAGTCAGCCGCTCTATCCAGCTGAGCTACGGGCGCAACGACTTGGAGCGGGTGAGGGGAATCGAACCCCCACAGCGACCTTGGAAGGGTCGTGCCCTACCATTAGGCGACACCCGCTACCTCCCCGGGTGGTGGTCGGGGCGGCCGGATTTGAACCGGCGACCTCGTGCGCCCAAGGCACGCGCGCTGCCAAACTGCGCTACGCCCCGGTTGAGCATAATTGTAGTCGTAAGGGAGAAGCATCGTCAATGAGCGGAAAGGGGTGGTCGAGTTCGGCGGAAGGTGTTAACATGTGGTGAGGAATCGGGGGTGAGTCCCTTGCCTGCTTGGCTTTGGGCCGCCATCGGTGTCGTGCTCATCATGATGGAGTCCGCCCATGGTGCGTTCATTGTCTCGATGCTTGGAACGGCTGCGTTGCTCACGGCCTTGTTTGCGCTCCTCGTCACGCACAGCCTGTCCGTTACGCTCCCCCTCTTCGTGTTGTTCTCTATTGCAGGCTTGGTCTTAGTACGTCCGTGGGCGGTGCGGCATGTTCGCAGTTGGCCTGGGTCGCGTGCCACGAACGTGCAGTCGTTCGTAGGGCAAACTGTGCGGTTGGTCCGGGGGTTTGGGCCGGACGGGATCGGCTACGTGGTGGTGGGTGCGGAGAATTGGCGCGCCCGTCTGGCGGACGGGTGGGAACAACGCGAGTATCCGGTCGGTAGTGAATTGACAGTCCTGGGAGTGGAGGGTACAACGCTTCAGGTCTGCCCCGAGGTCTTGGCGGAATCGTCGCAGGAATCGCACGCAAGCCAGATGTAAGGCGTCGGGGGGGCTGAGCATGGGACAGCTTGTGTTATTGATCATCGTGATCCTCGTAGTGCTGATCCTCTTTTCTCGGATGGTTGTCATCGTGGTGCAGGCGCAGAGTGCCCTGTTGCAAAGACTTGGTCGGTACCATGCGACGCTGGAGAGTGGACTTCACTTCGTGATCCCGTTTATCGACGGCATTCGGGCTCGGGTGGACTTGCGAGAAAACCCGAAGGAATTGAAGCCGATGCCTGTGATCACGAAGGACAATGCGACCGTGTCGATCGATACGGTAGTGTATCTCCAAGTCACCGATCCGCACCGGGCCATTTACGAGATCACGGACTATGCGCTCGGCGGGGAGCGCCTGGTACAAACCTCCTTACGCAATGTCGTCGGCGACATGATGCTGGACGAGACGCTTACCTCTCGCGAGCGCATCAATGCCCTCTTGCAGCAGCACCTCGATCAAGCGACGGACAAGTGGGGCGTGAAGGTTACCCGAATCGAACTTCGCAGCATCGATCCCCCCGCGGATGTTCGGGGTGCCATGGAAAAGCAGATGATCGCGGAGCGCACCAAGCGGGCGCTGATCACGCAAGCGGAAGGGGAGAAGCAGGCAGCGATCCTTCGCGCGGAGGGAGAAAAGCAGGCGATCATCCTTGCCGCGGAAGCGTCCAAGGAAGCACGTGTGCTTGAGGCCACCGGTGAAGGAGATGCGGTCCAGATTCTGCGGCGCGGCCAAACGGAAGGACTGCGGCAGGTGTCAAGCCTTGGCTTCAATGAACAGCAGTTGCTCGCTGTACAAGCCTTGGAAACCATTCGGCAGACGATCCGGAAGACTGATAAGACTATCCTTTTGCCATCCGACCTCTCTTCGATTCTGGGTATGGTGGGGGCAATGGGCCAGGTTTGGCAAGGAGTCGCGGACCAGAATAAGTCGGTTTCGGGCGGGAAGTGACGGTGCCAACGAATGACGCCTGTGGCTCTGTCTTGCGCGGGGACCGTGAGTCCGCTGCGGGCGTCCCCGTCGGAGCCCTGGGAGGGAGTACTGTTGGGGTACGGCTTCGGGGGCGGTGTAGGCGGCTTTGGAAATGGGCTATTCCGGTATGAGTTGTTTACGGTTCTGTTCCTCTCTCCCGCGTATTTTCGTGCGCAGGGGACAGGAGGGCGTTGGGAACACCTTGTGGAGACCTATGGGGAGCGCATCGAGGAGCTTGAGGTTCAGTTCGGTCAATACCTGAGGGAGAATTGGCCTGCGGTGCGTTCCAAGCACGAAAAGCAGGTCCTTCGCTTTCTGGATGACGGCCATGACCAACGTCTGGAGTTCCATCTGGACGATCCCGTTCGTAGGTCTCTCGGTTGGGGCGGTGCTCGCCTCCAAGCGTGGCGAGGAGAGCACGAGGTGAAGTTGCCGGTAGAGGACCTCTTCTTGACCTTTGCGCGCGGCGGTATGCCGGAATGGGTCACCCAGGTACAGGGCTGGCCGGTGCACCGCATGGCGGTAGCCAATAATGCGCTGGTCGCCCATGTTTGTCAGACGGCGTTTGCTGTGCACGAATAGAGTCTTGCGGTGCGAGTCTCGGGCCCCCGATTCCCGGACGGGTACGACCTCCGCCTGCCGATGCCTCGGCAAATCGCCGGCGAGGCCACTTCCGTCCAGTGGCGGCGCGCCAACATCCGCTGGCGAGGCCGCACCGTCGACGGTCTGCTGTTCCGCCGCGTCGTGCTCTGGTACCAGGTGACCGGCGCTCTCCCCATCCTCCTGGTGATCGTCCGCGACCCCCGTGGTCACGAGCACGATGACTTCTTTTTCACGACCGACACCCAGGCCAATCCGGCCGACGTCGTCTCCGACGATGGTGACCGCTGGGCCATCGAGCTCACCTTCCGCGACGTCAAGCAGTTACTCACCCCCCAGCACCCGCAGTCCGGGTGCCGCTCTGGCCCCCGCCGCGCCGTCGCGGTGGGCTTCTGGCTCCACTCCACCGTGTGGATGTGGTTCATCCGCGCCGTTGGTGACAAGCCTGTCTGGCCGGACCGTCCCTGGTATACGCGCAAGTGTTCCCCATCCTTTGCTGATGCGCTCAGCGCCCTGCGGGCCACCCTCTGGCGGGAGCGTATTTCCGCCGTCTCAGCCCCCACCCCTGAGTTGGCCAAATGGACCGAGACGCTGGTCGCCGCTCTTGCCCGCGCCGCCTGACGCACCCCTCGACACGGCCCTTCGTGCGTCCCATCAAGCAAACTGCGGCTCTCGACTGCCGGCCGACCATACAACCGTCCCCGGACCGTTTCCCTGTTCCCAAGAAGGATTTATGCGAAACTTCACGGATACGCGAAACGGATTCGCCTCGGTGGGAGTGGTGATTCCGCTCCATCGCCGCTTTGGAGGCCACGAATGGCACCGCGACTCTGTCCTTGATGGATGTGTGGGGCCGTGCGCCGAGACAAGTCGGCCGATTCGAGCGGGTGAAATTCCTGCCGCCGAAGGACTAACCACCCACGGCGAAGCGAGTCTTGGGTCGATGTCCGTGAGGGCACCGACGAAGCGTAGACAGTGCGACGACCGGGCCGTAACCCGCAAGGGTGAAGGGATTGAGCCTCGTTACCTTCTTAAACCGAGGGCCGACAGGGTTGCCCCCTGGAAGGCGACAAGAGGCGCCCGACATGGTGAGGGCGCTGAGACCTCGGCGGGGTCAGAGACCACGGCACGGCGGAAAGCGAATCGGTACGGAACTCGGGAGACCTCCCTGCTTCGCGCAAAACGCGTACGCCCAACCCGAAAGGCCTCGCCGCAGGGCGGCGGACGGGCAGGGAGGAGTCGGACGCCCCCACAGTACTCGGAGCGAGGGAAAGCCTCGCACAAGGGGAAGGGGGGCGGCGGTTTCAGCGGCTCCAGGAAACACCGGAGTCACGCAGAGGGAGGTTAGCGGTGTCACCGAAACTGGAGCGCACCGGCCAACTGGCCAAAGCGGACCCAGGACTGCGCTTTACCGCGCTGGCCCACCGCATCGACGAGGAATACCTCCACGAAACGTGGGAAGGCCTGAACAAGCGGGGAGTGGCCGGAGTCGACGGCATCAGCATGAGCACGTATGCAGAGAACCTCGACGCGAACATCAAGGACTTGGTAGAACGGCTTAAGACCCACAGCTACCGGGCCTCGAACGTCCGCCGGGTGTACATCCCGAAGGCGGGCAACCCAGCGAAGATGCGCCCGCTCGGTATACCTACAGTCGAAGACAGGCTGCTGCAAGCGGCGGTGTCCCGGCTGTTGATGCCGATCTATGAGGCGGACTTCCTGGATTGCTCGTGCGGATTCAGGCCCGGGAGAACGGCACACCAAGCCCTCGCAGAAGTGCGGAGCGCGGTGCTCAACGGGACGGCGCAGTGGGTGGTAGAAGCTTACATCCAATCGTACTTGGACTTATGCCGAGTTCGGCATAAGTCGAATTTGGGGGTATCCATTTAACCGGAGTGGCCGGGTTCTGCCGTTCTCCATGGCCGGTCGGCGGGAATGCGGTCCAAAGTAGGGGGGCGGCGTCGCTTAACGACCGGAGGGAATGGCGGGCGGTCACTCGGTTGACGGGTCGCGATGAGGTCGCGGTAGCGGATCGGGTCGTGGCCGACGGCCAGTTCGAGCACCCGATAGAACAGCAGGCCACGGCTGCGGGAACGGCGACGGTTGAAACGGAACACGAATTGATTGAGGTAGCTGACTAAGTGCGCCTCATCTGTCGAGCCCTGATGGGTACCCAACAGCCATCGCTTTGCCAGTGAGGCGACCCGGTGCACCCCGGGGAGGAGTTCGTTGGCATCCTCTCCGCGCATCCGGGCTGCACGTTGGCTGCGCCGTTCGTGCGTGTAGCCGAGTTCGCTGATGCCGTGATAGCCTTGCCAGCCGTCGGTGATCACGATCGCACCGAGTTCCACGTGATTGAGCAGAAACGTGCGCAGCGAGGTGGCCGAGGCATCGGATAATGGTGCGATTCGGCACCGACCGAATCCCCTTGGCTCTTTGACTTCCACGGCCACGCCGACGAGCCACTTCTTGCCCTTGGCGCGCCCTCCTCGCAGCCCAGGCTCGTTGCCACCGATATAAGTCTCATCTACCTCCACCCGCCCTGCCAACCGTTCCCTGCCAGGCCGAACCAGCACGGCGCGAAAGCGATGCAGCATCGACCAAGTCGTCTGGTACGAACCTATGTCCAACGTCCGTTGTAGGCTCAGCGCCGAGACACCACTCTTCTGCGTGGCGAACTGCCAGCATCCGGCGAACCATACAGTCATCGGAGTACGCGTCCGGTCAAAGACCGTGCCGGCGGTCACCGAGGTGCGAGCACCACACCCAGTGCACCAGAACCTCCCGTCCCCCAACCTCCATCCGCCGGGATGACCACAGTCAGGGCACACGAAGCCGCTGGGCCACCGCAGCCATTCAAGGTAATCCAGGCAGTCGGCATCCGTGCGAAACCACGCCGAAAACTCACCCGTGGACGTCGGGTAATGAACACCACCGAGAGGGCTCTTCATGAGCACAGTTTACTCCGGTTAAGTGGATACCCCCAAAGCCTCCTTATGTGCAGTGGAACGTTATGTGAAGCAAACCCCCGGAGACCGCGCGAGGCGGTCATCTGCTGCAGACGTGCTGCGCATAATTCGGGGGTGGGGGGGCCGAAAATCAGAGTCTGGTTAGCCAAGTGAGCAATGCATCGTCCGAGGTCCAGTCTGGGAAATCGTCCGAGATAAGGGCAGGGTAGGCGTGTTCGAGTGCCCGCCACTTGAGTTCGGTGTCCGCCGAATCCTACCCTTGAACGCTTGCGGCGAGCTTTCCGACGGAGTGAGGGGGTGAGGGCTGTGCGCACGAGACCAGGGCAGGTTCTCGTTCTGTTCCTCTTCCTCTATCCGGTTCTCTGGTTTGTTCTGCTCCTGCCCTTCTCCTACGGCTGGACGGCGGCCGCACGGGCCGTCGTGCGGCCGGGCACGGATGGCGCAGCCCTGGCGTGCGCATCGCAGGCCACTCTCACCAAGCACGTGGACGCCCGGGGCGAGCCCTACTCCGAGACCCTGGCCGTTCGCCCCAAGGCCGGGCCCGAAGCAGCCGCCAATTGGTGGCAGAAGGCCATGCTGGATGCCGGATTCGCGAACCTGTATGTCCATTCGTGGTGGATAAGCGTCTCCGGGGCGGTATGCGTGGTGCAGGTGATCGCCTACGTCACCCCGCCGGCGGGGACATTGTTCTCT
>JAJYVN010000039.1:7439-14784 GCA_021791995.1 Bacillota bacterium | reverse complement strand
TGGAGTAGCGGCCCACGTCTTCCGATTCGCCATCCCTCCGCACGGCACGCATTGATTCGATGGTTAGCGTCGCTCCCCGTGCGGTGGACGTCCGTCCGTCGAACGCGGGCGACCGTTGGATCCGCGGGCTTCCTCGGCGGATTCAACGCGTTCGGGCTTTGGCCGAATGACCTCGCGTTCCTCGGCACCTGGAACGGTCAACAGCGCGTCCCGACGTGAAAAGTTGAGCCTGCCCCGATCATCAATCTCCTTGACCTTGACGATGATTTGGTCGCCTACCTCGACGACATCCTCCACCGTAGGAACTCGTCCCTTAGCCAACTCACTGATGTGCACAAGTCCTTCCTTGCCCGGGACAATCTCGACGAACGCCCCGAAGTTCATCAGGCGAACAACCTTGCCCACATACACCTCACCGGGCACGGGATCGCGCGTCAGTCGCGTAATCCACTCCTCGGCCCGCGCCCCAGCCTCACTGTTCGGGGCAGCAATGAACACCCGACCGCTGTCTTCGACATCCACATCCGCGCCCGTTTCGGCGATGATGCGGTTGATCGTCTTGCCCCCGGATCCGATCACATCACGAATCCGTTCGGGATCGATTTGCATGACCCGAATGCGTGGCGCGTACGGACTGAGTTCACTGCGTGGTGCGGCAATCGCTTCGAGCATGCGCCCCAGGATGAACATGCGCCCGACCCTCGCCTGCTCCAGGGCCTGCGATAGAAGATCGGCATCGAGCCCCTGCACCTTCATGTCCATTTGGATCGCTGTGACGCCACGCTCCGTTCCAGCGACCTTGAAGTCCATGTCACCCAAGTGGTCCTCGATGCCCTGGATGTCCGAAAGGATCGCGGCGCGATCCCCCTCCTTGACCAATCCCATCGCGATGCCAGCGACGGGACGAATGATCGGTACGCCCGCATCCATCAGCGCTAGGGTGCTGCCACAGACCGATGCCTGGGAGGTGGAACCGTTACTCTCGACGACTTCGGACACCAGTCGAATGGTATAGGGGAATGCTTCTTCATTGGGGACCATCCGCACCAGGGCCCGCTCGGCCAGGGCACCATGACCGATCTCCCGCCGACCAGGCGACCGCATCGGGCGTACCTCTCCAGTGCTGTATGGTGGGAAATTGTAGTGGTGGATGTAGCGCTTGAACTCTTCGCGTTCGCCAATCGAATCGATCAATTGGCGGTCCGAAATGGAACCCAACGCCGCCACCGTAATGACCTGGGTTTGCCCGCGCGTGAAGACCGCGCTACCATGAACCCGAGGCAGGATGCCGGTCTCGCACCAGATGGGTCGGATTTCGTCCAGTTTGCGCCCGTCGGGTCGCACCCCACGCTCCAGGATCAGACTGCGTGTTTCCGCCTTTTCCACGTCGTGCAAGGCCGATGCCACCGCAATTTCCTGTCCCGGGAAGCGTTCGAGGGCTTCTTGGCGGACCCGTTCGGAAACTTCCTCCATGTCGCGTTCCCGCGCGAGCTTATCCGGATTTAGAATCGCGTGGCGCATGGCCTGGGTCGCCAGCGTCCGCACCAAGGCGTCCACGTCGGATGTGCCCTGCGGGGCCGCAACGGTCATCTTGGGCCGTCCGACGACGGCCATGATGTGCCGCTGCCAGGCCACGAGTTTGCGGATCTCCGCATGGCCGAACTGCAATGCAGCAATAATCTGGTCTTCGGGCACCTCATTGGCACCCGCTTCCACCATTAAAAGCGCGTCTTCGCTACCTGCCACGACCAGTTCCAAGTCAGAGCGCGCCAACACCGACGGGATCGGATTGGCCACGAACGTACCATCCACAAGCCCGACCGTCACTGCTCCAATGGGTCCCAGAAACGGGATGTCCGACACGGAAAGGGCAATGGATGCCCCCACCATTGCGGTCAGATCGGGGGCGTTCTCCCCGTCGTAGGCCATCACGGTAGCGACCACCTGTGTATCGTTGCGGTATCCCTCGGGAAACAGTGGCCGAATGGGGCGATCCATCAGCCGCGCGGAAAGCGTGGCGCGTTCCGTTGGTCGTCCTTCGCGACGAAAGAAAGATCCTGGAATTCGGCCCGCCGCGTATTGCCGTTCCTCAAAGTCCGTGCGAAGTGGTAGGAAATCAATATCGGGCCGCGGCCGAGGCTCTGCAGTGGCGGTCGTCAACACGACGGTGTCACCATACCTCAGAAGCACCGCACCATTGGCCTGTTTCGCGATGGCACCAATCTCCGCCACCAGCGGCCGACCACCGATCTCGGTGCGGAAGATCCGTGCTCCGTGCTTCCCCCGCGCACCGTCCTGAACCTCATCCGCTTGCTCGTCCACTCCTGTTCCCCCTTCGAAGCCGTCGCGGCGGGCGCGCGCACATCAGCACCAAGGCGGAAGTCCGGCCGCCCTCTGTCTCCGAACATCGCGGCCCCAATGGAACATCCGTTCCGTATCTCTGACCTAATGGCTGCGAATACCCAAGCGCTCGACCACTTCCCGAAAGCGCTGGTGATCCTTGCGACGCAGGTAGTTCATCAGGCGTCGCCGTTGACCCACCATCATGTACAGTCCGCGTCGGCTGTGGTGATCCTTGGGATGGGCCTTCAAGTGCTCGGTCAACTGATCGATCCGGCCACTGAGCAGTGCGATCTGCACCTCGCTGGAACCGGTGTCCTCTCCATCTCGAGCGAACGAAGCAATGATCTCGCGCTTCTTTTCCGGATCCAATGGCATGTGGTTCCTCCCTGCTCGCGGCAGCGCCCGATGGGGGCTTCCTTACCGGCCTGGCGAACCGCCGCGGAGGGCAGAGACGCGCATTCACCAGCCAGTACTGACGCGTAGCAGAGAGGAGTCTAACACACAGGCCGTCAGCGAGCAATTTGCCAACCGCACACATGTCGGCAGGAGCAAACGGACGGAGCTGGAAAGGGGTGCAGGAAGGGAGGAAGGAGTTGCCATGCGTTCGTCCTGCCAACCGGAGGATATGGATGCCCTGCACCGTGGCACCGACCGCTTCATCGCCCAGCCCGAGAATCTTCCGTTCTGTTTTCGCTATGGGGGGCGCGTGGTGACTGGGATCCCCGCCGACTGGCACCCCGCGGTTGCCTCCCGGTCGTGCGACAATGAACCGCAGGAGACAAGGCTGGAGGGCAGGGACCCGAGCGGCCTGACGATCTCTGTGCTGTGGCGCCAATACACCACCCATCCTGTGGTGGAATGGACCGTGTGGATCACCAACGCCGGTCCGGAGCCGTCGGATCTGATCGAGGACTTTCAGGCACTGGACCAAGTCTTCCACGGTACCGACCCCGTGATCGAGCATAGTACCGGCGACACGGGTCAGGCCGATGGATACAGCATGGACCTTACCCCGCTAGGATCAGGCCAGACCCTCACGATCGCTCCGCGCGATGGCCGGCCGTCCGACGGTGCCTTCCCCTACTTCCGCGTGATGTTTCGCGAGATGGGTTGGCACATGGCGGTGGGATGGCCAGGACAGTGGCGGGTAACCTTCCGCAGTACCGAACAGGGCCTTTGCATTCAGGCCGGTCAGGAGGTCACCCGTGTGCGGCTCGAACCCGGGGAGACCATGCGTAGCCCGTGCATCACGCTTTTGGCGTGGGCAGGAGACACCGAGCGCGGCACAAACCTCTGGCGTCGTTGGTACCGGGAGCACATTCTCCCACGGCCGGCGGAGCGTCCTCTTGCGCCGAAGCTCGCCTGTGCCTGCAACGACGGTGGCGTCGAATACACGGCGGCGACAGAGGAGAACCAACGGCGATTCATGGACCGGTTCACGGCCAACGGCATTGCCTTCGACGTTTGGTGGATCGATGCGGGGTGGTACCCCTGCCCTGACACTGACGTGTATCCGCTCTGGATTCAGACCGGAAATTGGCGAGCCGATCCGCGTCGCTTTCCGTCCGGTTTGGGGCCGGTCGGCCGTGCCGCAAAAGCAGTGGGAGCAGAGCTTTTGCTTTGGTTCGAGCCGGAGCGGGTCTTCTGTGGCACGGAGCTCTACCGCGAACACCCCAATTGGCTTCTGAGGCGGGCGGGGGATCTGTCTGCCGACGATTGGGAATCCCGCAATCGCCTTCTGGACCTCGGCAATCCCGAGTGTCGCATCTGGCTGACGGAGCATCTTTCCCAGTTGATTCAAAGCGGCGAAGTCGGCGTCTACCGCCAGGACTGCAACATCGCCCCCCTTCGCTTTTGGCGCGACAATGAAGGCGCCGATCGGCGTGGCATGGTCGAAAACCTCTATGTGCAGGGCTATCTGCAGCTTTGGGACGACCTGTTGCGCCGAAACCCGGGGCTTTGGATTGACTCCTGTGCCTCGGGGGGCGGCGCAACGATTTAGAGACGATGCGCCGATCGGTTCCACTCCATTACACCGATTACGGCTATGGCCTGCATGAGGTGAAACTGGCGTTTCAAGACACCCTGTTTCGCTGGATCCCCTATTTCAAGGATTTTGCCCTTTCGTGGGACAACATCCCGGATGGGCGTGACTGGCAGTTCGAGTTCGCCAATGACGCATTTGCTTACCACTGTGCCTTGGCCGCGATGCTCTTTGTCGCCCTGGACATCCGTGATGAGCGCCACGACCACCACCAGACACGGCAGATGGTATCGCTCTGGCGGCGTGCCGCCGACCTGGTCCTGCGTGGGGACTACTATCCGCTACTGCCGGGTGACCGCTCCGTACGCGGATGGGTGCTGCGTCAATTCGACCTGCCCGAAGAGGGACGAGGGTTTGTGCAGGCCATTCGCCACCGTGATTGTCCTGAGCCAGAGAAGACGATTGCCCTACGCACCATCGCACCCGATGCACAGTATCGGCTCGACGATCCCGAAACGCGCCGCTCCTTTCAGATCTCGGGGGAGGACTTGCTTCACTTAGGCATTACGTTCTCGTTGCCACCACGCGGTGCCGCGATTTGGTTCTATGAGCGTGTGGAGTGAAAGGACTGGTCGTGATGGAGACGCGCTGATCCGTGGCAGGGGATGTTCACGACGGTAACGAACATCCCTTCGGTAATCTGTCCATACTGAGTGTGCCACGGGCCTCGCGGCTCCATTTTAGGTGAGTGCATGCGGGTCCTTGCCGTTGTGTGGCTTTGCCTGGTACATTTCTCAGAATAGACTCTGGGTATGGGGGGTGCTCGCTGGATTGGCGCGACAGTTTCATCTGGGGCAACACCTCTATTTCGTTCTCTGGGACGATGAGACGAGCCGGGCGGCCGTAGCTTGTGGTGAGGTCGTGGAGTATGCCTCCGATCACACCAAGGTACGCGTCAAGGTGATTGACTCGCCGCATCCGAATTTGGCAGGGCGGACAACGTGGATCCTGCCGGATCGGGTTGACGACACCCCGTCTTTGGCTCGTCTCCACTATCAGCGTCGCGCACGGCAGAGCGTGCGCGAAGATCGACCCGCAGTCCGTACGCACGATGCGGGTGAAAGGAGCAACGTGGTGAGCGAAGCGCAGGTACTGTGGGGTAAGCTTCTCGACGGCTGGGGTGATATCGACTTCTTCCTCGAAACGATGGACTATGAAACCGGGTGGACCGAGAATGAAGAACGGGTCGCACGTTATGCGCTCTTGGCCACTCATCGGTTGCGTCCCACCATCGAAGCCCTCCTTGCAGAGATCGGGGGGCAACCTGCTACAGCCGATGTTCGGGAGGCGCTCTCCTCCACTCCCCTTGCGCTGGCCCAGCAACTGGCGCCTGGTAATGCGTGCGCCCTCCTCGATCGATGGAACGAGGTCAACTACGATGTGGTCTCCGATGTGGCCGCCTCGGTGCGGCAACTCCGCGGAAGCCTCGCTGCTCTCGGTCGCGCGGCTGAGCTCCTGCCGGAACTGGTGGGAGAGGCAGAGGCGTAATGGGAATGGGAGGGGCGATGGCCCCTCCCATTCGGCTGCAGTCCACCGTACCAGCGCGCTGGTACGCGTTTTTCTCGACTAGAAAGTCGAGGATGACCCCTCATGTGGTTCCAGGGGATCAAACTCGGTGCTCTGTTTATGCACATCGGATGCACATCGGGTCGCCGGAGGATCTGGGTGGCGAGGTGGTCACCTTCTTTCCCCGATGCGGGCGATGCGGGATCCATCGGCTGGCTCGCTCACGTCCACCGTTCCCTGCCCCACCGCCGCGCGAATCCTCGGGTCGTACACGAGCGCATCCGTGAGGGCGGCAGCGTTCGCCAGACGAGTGGTGGGCTCCAGCGGGGCAGAATCGGGACCGCAGTCAATCGTGCCCCAACAGCGGCAGCGAGGGTGCGCGCCTTCTCCGCGGAACCCTCGACCACCACGGCACTTCCGTTCATGCAGCCACGTGGTGTCAACTGCTTCCCGATTTGTGTGACAAATCAAGACATACGTCGTTCGTGCCGCCCCAATTCGGCTGGCGCCGGTTGCCCCTGGTTCCTTCTCCCCTTGGGGAGGAGGAGTCGACCCCTTTGCGCTTGCGTCGGGTCGACAGGCGATTGGGAGTCGTCCTATGCCTCTCGCAGGAGGCCCTTTGCACACTCGCATAGGACCAGCCCCAGCCCCACCACAGCGGCCTGCGTCTTCCCGTGCAGACCGCAAGGGCAGAAGGCCCGAGAGGCATCCGTCATGCCTCGGACGTTACCCCCCCACCGTCTCTGGTGAGCTCCCTCGGCTCGCGGCTGCGCTTCCCTTGCGGGCGCGTCTTGCTTCGGCGGCTTCCTGTTGGGTGGGATACTGGAAGGTTCGAGCCCACTTCCGCTTCAGGTTCAAGGCCGCCACGACGTTGGCATCGCCCGTCCAGCCGCAACGCACGCACCGGAATCGGCCTGGATAGCCGCGTCCGTCCGGCGCAAACCTCGCGCCGAGATGGATACCGTGCGGGCAAGCAGCACTGCTCCAGGCAGGGTTCCGTTCCACCACGAGGATTCCATGACACAAGGCAAGGTGCCGTACATGCTCCAGCACCTTGCCACGAAGCCAGTAGGAACGCTTACGGTTGGTGCGTCGACTCCATGACACGCCACGCTCTGGCCGGTATGCTCGTAGGTGCTCAAAGACCAACACGTGCAGACGAGCCATAACAGCCCACGTCACGATGGCCGCTGCCACTTGCCAGGCAACGGCGGAATCGAGTGCAGCGATGTACCACCCAAGACCCAATATGGCTGCGCTCGCCCTGGACGGGCCGCCCAGAGCGTTTCTGCTTACGGGCGACTTTTTCTGCAGCACCTTCTCCCGTTTCGCGTTCTCCTGAGCATGCCAGACGGTTCGGACGCCGCGGCAGCGCACCCCTTCCCATGCGGCTGCCACGGCAGAGTCTGCGTTGAGGTCGATGGTTCCCACCGTAAGGTCGGGCTCGGCCTG
>JAJYVN010000039.1:0-7429 GCA_021791995.1 Bacillota bacterium | reverse complement strand
GACGGTCTTCCGCCTTCCCTCGGATCTCGACCCGCTTCTCTAACGGCACCAGCCGTCTCGCTGCCGGATCACCGTTGGAGACTCTGCCACCCAGCGTCCTAGCGTGGGTCGCAGAGCCTTGTGCTCCTGGGCGGTGTGTTCCTTGCGGCCTTCGGCAGCCATCCTCTGCTTTTTCTCGGCACGCACACTGTGTCGCTTGGCGCCGTCGAACCGCGTGAATACCTTCACCTTCACGTGCGTGTTGGTAATGGCGCTTTGGATATGACGGCGCATGGCGTCCACGGCGTCAAACAGCGCTTGATCCTGCAGGTGGACGGGTACTCCAGGCAACCGCTCCCCCTGGATGGAGGCCCGAAACGTGCACGGGGCATCCAGGTGATGCCAGGCTGGCGTTCGGTCCAGCACGCGTAGAAAGTTATCCTTAAACGCGCGTATAGGCACGCACCAGACCAAGCAGGGCCTGGCGCTTCCCTGGGTTGAGCGGAAGTGTCTCATCCTGCGCTGTGCGCTTGAGTGGAGATGGCTTATTACCACCAAGACCCATCACGACACTACCACCTCGTTCGCCGCCTTCTTCAACACATCGAGTACCTCTTTGTTCTTGTGACTGCGACTTCCATAAAGCCTCGCCGAGAAGACGGTGATGATCTCCTGAACGTCTTCGACCAACTGCTCCTCGTAGGAGGCGTCCTCGGATGCGTTGACGATGATCACTTCGGTTCCGAACTGCTCGCAGAGCGCGAAGACCAACTCCGAGCCGAGCCGAAGAAGCCGGTCCTTGTGCGTCAAGAACAACCGACCGACTTCTTCGGAGCAGATGTGACGCAGGAGTTGTCGCAAGCCCTTCGTGCGGTAATTCAGCCCTGACCCAAGATCCCGTAGTACCTCATACGTCCGATCGTTGGCACCAGCGAACGAGTCCAGCA
Source organism: Bacillota bacterium (assembly GCA_021791995.1). Classification (GTDB taxonomy): domain Bacteria; phylum Bacillota; class Sulfobacillia; order RBS10-35; family JAJYVN01; genus JAJYVN01. Next base: position 6,503 of record JAJYVN010000039.1, on the reverse strand, counting down.
AAGCCACTTGACGGGCGAGGTCGTCTTTCGGATTGTGACTCGAGTCGATGGTGCCTTGTGCGTCCCCAGAGCATGGATCTGGGCTAAGTCATAGCGGCGGAACCCGGTCGGCGTCCGCTCCATAACGATCTTGCCTTGTTTCTCCCGTCGCCGCAGGGTTTCAGGGTGTACCCCCACTTCCTTAGCGGCTTTGCCAATACCGACCTTCATACCCAGGCCGTACACTTTTGTTGCAAACAGTCGAGAGACGTTGGTATTTTAGCGTGCAGTTTCTACCCCATAGGGACCTATTGGTTGTTGGCGTTCAACTCGGCTTCGCGAAACTCACGCGGTGTACACCCGACCACGCGTTTGAAGACGCGATTGAAGTTCGACAGGTCCCGAAAACCAACGGCATAGCAAACGGTGGATACCCTGGTTTCCGGTTGGCGAAGCAGTTCTTTGGCACGATGCACCCGGCGGATGTTGATGTATTCCGGAATGGTTGTTCCCGTCGCTTCCCGGAAGAGCGCACTGAAATAACTCGGGGCAAACGCTGCCTGACGCGCGAGTTCCTGCCGAGAGATGGGCTTCGAGAGATTATTTTCGATGAACTGCAGCACCCGGTCAAGCTCCGGCCGCCCCTGCGTGGAGATCGGTGCCGCGGATCGAGCTGATCGGTGCTCCACGAGCGCAGGCGCGGGTGTGCTTGCAACAAGTTGCGCGAGGCGATAGCACAGGTCCGTCACGATCGCACGGCAGGCGGATGCGTCCCGTCGCGTGGAGGCCTGACTCGCGGCCACCAATTGGGCGGTGATCTGCCTCCCGGCCGCCCCGCGCAGGGGAATGGGCTCGATGGCCGCTTTGGTGAGTCGGTCCAAGCTTGCCAGGATTGCGGGTTCCGCGACCTCCGCCAACCATTCCGTCTCGAATTGCAGCACCTGCAGCCCACAGGCCCAGCCAGAGTCTGCCGCGAGTTGATGCTTGCAGTGCGCTGGGATCAGGCTGACGGTGTGGGCTGGAACTAGGCGGGAGCGACCATCGACGGTGAGCCGTCCCCGGCCGGATTGGAAGAAACAAAACGCGAAAAAGGGGTGATCCTGGGGTTGTTGCATGGTCCCACTCGATAGCCAGTGACGCGTGACTCGGACCGGAAAGACCGCTTGCGCTCCATGTCTCCCGGAACCGGAAGCAGCGGTGGATACTGACAAGGGGTGCACCCTCCTCACCTTTACAGGTCTGCTCGGGGGCCGGGCACGTTGGATCCGGCACAATTCCCTCTGCAGGCACAACACGGCCATTCTTATCCCGATGCATGCGTGAGCGCACTGCCCGATTCGGAAGAGTGTTTCTCCTTTTGAGCACCTGTCCCAATTTCCATGCAGTACGGTTGCCGAAGAGGGAGGAGGTTGCGCTGCGTCGTCGTATGGCAATTAGGTCGGGGTTTTGTGCGTCCCTATGGAGGCGGTCTCGTTGCCGGAGTCCCTGTCGGATCATCCCGCAGGCGTGCGCGTCAACACGGTGGATCGGCGTCCCGCGCCTTCCCCCATCCCGCGCTTCGCCCCCTGTTCTTCCCTTTTTCATTGTCATGAGAACCACCGAGTGGCGGTTGTTCTCACAGGTCGTGGCGTCTTGCGGAGCGAGGATGAGCGCGCCATCCATCTGCGACCCGGCGACGCCTTGACGTTAAATCCGGGCTGGGCCCATCGTGTGGAGCCGCAGGCCAATCTTACCATGCTTGGCTTTGAGTTCTTCCCAGGGAACCTGTTGAACCCGGACGAGTTCCACATCCTGCAAGGGGCCTTTGTCGGCAATCCGGTGTTGCATTGCCGGCCCGGTGGCTCCATGGAGATGGTGCATCTGTTGCACCGCCTCGAGGCCGAGCAGCAACATCCCCAGCGCGCGAGCAGCGCGGCCCTGCGCGCGTGCACCCTGTCGTTGTTGGTGGAGCTGTATCGCCTTCGTGGCCGCGGAGACAGCCGAACGCGGGCTGCCCTGGAGGCGGAACGACGGCTGAGGGATGTCCGCGCCGCGATCGAAGCCTCCCTTTCCGAACCACTGCGCGTCGGAGACTTGGCCGAGGCGGCGCACCTCAGCGTGCGCCAATTCACGGCCTTGTTCAAACGTGCGCACGGCGTGACACCGCTGCAGTATGTGACGGGGTTGCGCATCGCGCATGCGCAACGCCTCCTTCGCGAATCGAACCTCGGCATCCAGGAGATTGCGCGATCGGTTGGCTACGAGAATCTTTCGCATTTTTACCGTCTCTTTGAGCACTACGCGGGCATGCCGCCCGGCCGCTATCGTAGAGGAAGCGATTGAACGCAGATGCGGTGCAAGTCCCTGGCCTACGCCGTGGGGTGAGCCGTGCCTGTGCATCCGGTTTCGTTGTTAGGCCCACTCCATGACCGCCCCGGTGCGGCTTGTTCAGTGCGCAATGACCAAAACGTCGACGCAAGCCCCCGCCGTTCGGCGTGGGGTGAGCCGTTCCCGTCCGGGTGGTTTAGGAGTTCGGCGCCGGTTGATTCGGGTATTCCTCAGCTTGAACCGCGGGGAGGAGGTCAAGCACGCACAAGCTTCGCGCCATTGGGGAAGGCTATTGCGCGGAGGGATGTGCAGTGGCTCAGGGATTGTTGGTCCGCAAGGCCAAGCAAGAAGCGGACCAGCCCGTCAAGCATCCAGTCAGTCGAGACCTCGGTGCGAACGTCGACTACGTGAATCGCACACTCGGCGTAGGGGTGAGCTACGAGGTTATCTTCCGGCGCATGCGCGTCGACGATGTGGAGATTGCCACGTGGGTGATCAACGGTTTCTTTCAGACGTTCGCCAACATTCAGATCCTCAGCCAAGCCGGTCGTCGCAGCGCGGGCGAGAACAAGGAAGTGAACGGTGCCGAGCGACCGCAGGGGATCTCAGAGAAGAGCTTTCAGGTGCTGCGCGAACTTCTGGACTACCGACTCGGATACTCCCAGGTCGAGGTCACCCCCGACCTCGATGCCGCTATCCTCCAGGTCATGTGTGGTCCCATGATCATGCTGGTCGATGGCGAGGATACGGCGATCGTGATCGACACCCGCTACTACCCCGATCGCAACCCAGAGGAACCACTGGTCGAGCAAGTGGTTCGGGGCCCGCGCGACGGGTTCATCGAGAACATCATCGACAACACGGCCCTCATCCGACGGCGCGTGCGCGATCCAGGGTTACGTTTTCAGCTTTTCAAGGTGGGCACGCGATCCCAGACGGACGTTGCGGTCGGATGGATTGAGGGGCTCACCAATCCTCAACTCGTCGAACGTGTCAAGGAGGGGCTTCAGCACGCCAACATCGATGGCGTCCCCATGGCTGAGGAGGCGGTGGCAGAACTCTTCGGCCAGTCTCCCTGGAACCCACTGCCGATGGTCCGCATGACGGAGCGACCCGACGTGGCGGCCGCTAATCTCTTTGACGGACACGTGCTGGTGGTGGTGGACACCACGTGCGAGGTCATCGTCGTCCCGGTCACCTTTTTTCAGCTCCTGCAGCATCCCGAGGACTACCATGTGAATCCCGTGCTTGGCACCTACCTCCGCTGGGTCGAGTTCATCGCCTTCGGCTTGGCACTGGTGGTTCCTCCTGTCTGGCTCTTGCTGGCGACGCACTCAGGGATCTTGGTGCACTTCCCGTTCCTCTCCTTTATCGGCGTCAAGAAGCCCTCCGGATTGCCGTTACCGTTGCAGTTCATCCTGGCCGAGATTGGCATCGACATTCTGCGCAGGTCCATTTTGAACAGTCCCGGACCGCTCGCATCGACATTCGGCATCTTGGGTGCCGTGGTCTTTGGCTCTGTTGCCACCAAGGTCGGCATCTTCACGCCTGAGGCGCTGGTGTATGTTACCTTTGCGGCCATTAGTGCTTTCGCGATCTCCAACATCGAACTCGGAATGGTCACCCGGCTGGTGCGGTTGAGCCTTCTGATCCTGGAGTGGGCATGGGCTCTGCCCGGTATCATCCTCGGACTCTTCTTCTGGTTCATGTTGGCCCTGCGCACCGAGAGCCTGGGTGTGCCCTTTTTGTGGCCGGTTCTGCCCTTTAACTGGATCTCGCTCCGTTCGATCCTGGTTCGCGAACCGCTCACCGCGCGCAACCCGCGCCCGATTGCACTGCACCCGATCAATCGGTACCGCGGCGGGGAAAAGGTATGAGCGGAGCGGTACGGCTGGCGAGCTTTGTCCACGCGCTGCATCTCCCACCGAGTCCGCATCACCTCACCGGCCCGATCATCGCGGCCGTTGCGGCCGGTGTGCTGACCCGTGCGCTTCTTCTGCGAGCTGACTCCGGCTCTGTACCCACCCATCCACATGGCGAGACCAACTACCTCTTTCTAGGCTTTGTGGGTTCCATCCTCGGGGCGTTGGCTCCACCAGCGCTGCTAACCGCCAACTACACCGCAGGTGTTTTTCTCGGCCTGGGCCTCTCCCAATTTCACGTCGTTCGCCAGATCGAGCGCACGATGTTGCTCGACATCGACCACTCACTGGTGGTGCCACGGGGACACGCGTACGTGGAGGCGATCGCCGTCGCACTCGAGATGCGGAATTACCTGGCCATTATCATCTCTGTGGTGGCCAGTACGGTGGCGGTGCTATGGGGTTGGGGACCGGGGCTTGCGGTTGGGGTGCTCTTGGCACTGTTGATCACTGTCTGGACGACGCATGTCCCAACGATCGAGCGCATCGCGGCGGTGACCGCGCTTCCGACCCGCGTGGAGGGCCGATGCGCATACCCACAGGTGGGCGGCAAGGATGGACCGTGTCTGCACCTACCTGAGGAGGCAGGGGTAGACCACCAGAGCATTCTCTCTCTCCGTCTCCGTTGTCAGGAATTCGCCGACTTCCTGACGTTGGGTGAACACGGGCAACGGCAGGCAATCCTCCATAGCCTCAGTTCACGGCTCGGGGTTGCCCTGGTCCAGAAGACCGGCGGGGAGGGACCGCGAAGCCAGGAGAGCAGCTGGCATGGCTCATACGAAGGTGATGAAAACCGTGCGCTCGTGCCTCGAACGTTACTCTCCCAGGCGCAGCATGAACTCTACATTGTGTTCTTTGCCGAGCGGCCCAATACGGCCGAGGCAGTGCGTGCGGTACAGAAAACCCCTCTCCTTCAGACCATCGCACATAAACGCAAGGGCGACGAAGCCTAATGCTTCGTCGCCCTTGCCACGGACAACGGCTCAGTCGCGAACGGAGTTCCCGACCAGATCCCCCAGGGCCTGAAGCCGTTGCTCCAGATCTTCAAAGGCCCAATCAAATTGGAGCGGCCGTTCGCCACTGACCCAATCACCGATCTCCCATGACAATTCGGCCCACACGCCCTCCAACTCGGGAATGCCCTCATCGCTCACGCGGTACTGCACCGATACCTCGCCCGCATACCCCTCGTCGTCATCGGCCTCGGCTAATCGGTTCTGGGCCTTAGCCGCGATGGCGAACCCGTTCCAATGTGGTTCGGCGTACAGTGGAATCGCGAACGAAAGGCTGGACTCCTCCCCATCGGGGTGCACATGCAATTGCAGTTCAATCGGTTCTTGCAACTGCCAGTCCAACGGCGATACGGATGCAAAGAAGCGGTAGCACCCCTCTTCCGCCTCGTGTCGAGGTCGATCCCAACGACAACCGGACCGCGTCGCGGCCTCATACAGGGCGACCACCATTTCGTTGACCTCAACCACCGTACATTCCTCCCGCCCGAACGTTGCCGAGGCCACAGCCGAGGGGACGATCCGTCGGTGGCGCACGGCGTTCGTTCCCCAACCCCGACCGGGGTCACGCTGCGATTGTATTGGTTCCGCGCATGCAGTGCAAGATCCGCTACGCCATCGCTCGGCATGGAAGTTTGGCCTCTTCCCCACGGCTGAAGCCGGGGGATTCCCAGTGATCGCTCACCGAGGCTTCCTGGTTCGCCGGGGTCCGCCCACCCGTTTCCGTGTGGGTCGATCATCCCTTCCACAGGCCGACACCGCCAGCCAGGCGATCCGTTTCGCGAGTCCCACATCTTTGATGTTCTATGCAGCGTTCACCTCCCGACTCAGGGCCGCGCCGTATGCCGCTGGAGAAGAAACGGTCGATCGGAACGAAGGTGCGACCGTACCACCGCGCCTTGTACTCCAGTTGCCGCTGCATCTCTTTCCAACCCACGTCGTGGGTTGGCGATGCGGTGGTGTCAACTGCTGCCCGATTTGCCTGACAAACCGCGACAACCGTTGTTCGTGCCGCCCCAATCCGGCTTGCGCCGGTTGCCCATGGTTCCCTCTCCCCTTGCGGAGAAAGAGTCGACCCGTTTGCGCGTGAGTTGGGTCGACGGGCTATTGGGAGTCGTCCTATGGCTCTCGCGGCAAGCCGCTTGCGCACTCACATAGGACCTTACCGTTACCCATAACGGATGTTCATGCCGGGGTCGGGGGCCAACGGCGACAGGGAGGCACAGGGCGCGATGCAGGTGTGCTGCCTGGGTAGACCGTGTTCGGTAGAGTCGCCGGTAACAGG